>CAZMQP010000284.1:0-3856 GCA_964568385.1 uncultured bacterium | reverse complement strand
CAGAAGGGCGTGACCTGCGTGCACTGTCACGACCCGCACGGCGGCAAGCCCCGGCTCGCGGGTGATGCACTGTGCCTGCAGTGCCACGGCCCGGCGCCCCGGCCCGGCTTCGAGACGGCCGCCGGCCGGTTCGCGGACCGCGAGCACCATCGCCACGCGCCCGACTCGCCGGGCGCCCGCTGCGTCGGCTGCCACATGCCGGAGCGCCGTTACATGGTCGTGCAGTCGCGCCGCGACCACAGCCTCCGGGTGCCGCGCCCCGACCTGACGGAGAAGATCGGGGTCCCCAACGCCTGCAACGACTGCCACGCCGACCGCAGCGCCGCCTGGGCGGCCCGGCAGGCCGCCGCGTGGTGGGGGACCGGCCGCCGGGAACGCCCGCATTACGGCGAGGCCCTGGCGCTGGCCCGCGCCGGCGCCCCCGGGGCGCCCGCGGCCCTCGTCGCCGTGGCGCGACAGGACACGCTGCCGGGCATCGTCCGGGCCACCGCCCTGCAGACGCTGCGGGGAGACCCCGCCACGGGCATCGAGGTGCGCGTGGCCGCCACGCGCGATCCGGACCCGCTGGTGCGCTCGGCGGCCGCGAACGGACTCGAATCCGCTCCCGCCAGCGTGCGTCTCCCGGCCCTGGTCCCGCTGCTGGACGATCCGCTGCGGGCCGTGCGCGCCATGGCGGCCCACGCACTGTCGTCGCTGCCGCGCAGCGCGTTCAGCGCCCCGCAGCGGAGCCGCATCGACGCCGCGCTCGCCGAGTACGTGCGCGCGCAGGAACTCTCGCTCGACATGCCGGGGTCGCACCTCAACCTCGGCGTGCTCGACGAGTGGGCCGGCCAGCCGGCGAGAGCCGAGGAGCGATACCGATCGGCTCTGCGGCTCGACCCCGACTTCACGCCGGCGCGCGCGAACCTGGCCCGGCTCCTGAACTCCTCCGGACGGAACGCCGAGGCCATCCAGGTCCTCCGCGAAGGACTCGCGCGCGTGCCGGCGATCGGGGAACTGCAGTACTCCCTCGGCCTGCTGCTGGCCGAGGAGCGGCGCCTCCCCGAGGCCGCGGTGGCGCTGGGCGAGGCGGCGAGGCTCATGCCGGAGCGGCCGCGAGTGCTCTACAACCTTGGCCTGCTCGAGCAGCAACTCGGGCGCTGGAGCGAGTCCGAGGCCGCCCTCGTTGCCGCCGCACGGCTCGCGCCCGAGGACGCGGACATCCTGCACGCGATCACCACGCTGTACCTGCAGTCGGGCCGCCCGGAGCGGGCCCGCGAGTGGGTGGCGCGGCTGCGGGTGCTGCAGCCGTCGGATCCGCAATGGCGTGACCTGGAGGCGAGGCTGGGCCGTTGAAGGGCCCATCGGCGCCCGCGCGCGGCGCACCGCCAAGCGTGGCGGCGGCCGCTTGCGGAGCGCCACGCCCGCCGCTACGCTGCGAGTTCATGCCCGGCCATGGTGGGCCGGGCGCACCGGCACGTTCGAGGATGGCTCGATGATCAAGGAACTCGCCACGGGTCTCGGCGTCACGCTCGGGAACCTGTTCAAGAAGCCGTTCACGGTCCACTACCCGGACGAGAAGCTCGAGATGTTCCCGCGCTTCCGCGGCAAGCACATCCTCGCCCTCCACGCGGATGGCCTCGAGCGCTGCGTGGGTTGCGAACTGTGCGCGGTGGCCTGCCCTGCCGACGCCATCTTCGTGAAGGCCGCCGAGAACGACCCGGCGCAGCCGCACTCGCACGGCGAGCGCTATGCCGAGCGCTACGAGATCAACATGCTGCGCTGCATCTTCTGCGGCATGTGCGAGGAAGCCTGCCCCGAGGACGCCATCTGGCTCGAGAAGGACTACGAACTGTCCGACTACGAGCGCGATGCCTTCATCTACACCAAGCAGGAACTGGTGGTGCCGCGCGAGAAGTCCGGGTACCTGCCCGCGCGCTGAGCCGCGCGCTCAGCGGACCTGGTCCAGCAGCTTCCCGGCCAGCACCGGCCACGCCCACGGCGCGGCGCTCGCCGGCCCGGCGGCCGCGAGCCGTGTCCGCAGGGCCTCGTCGCGCAGCACCGTCCGGAGCGCCCGCGCGAGGAACCACGGGTGCCGCCAGGTCACCAGCGCGTTCTCGCCGTGCCGCGCGAAGTCGCGCGTGCCGCTTCGGGTGCACACCAGCGCACAGCCGCAGGCGAGCGCCTCGAGCGCGGTATTGCACCAGCCGGCCTTGCGCTCGGCGGCCACGAAGACGTGGCTCGACTGGTAGAGCCGGACCAGTTCGTCCTGCGTCGGGCCGAGCACGAAGCGCGCGCCCGGCGGCAGGGGCGCGCCGTCCCTCGGATCCTGCCGGTTGTGCGCGTCCACCGTGTCGAACAGCGCCACCTCGAAGGGGGGGGCGTGCCGCGCGAGTGACGAGAGGGCGCGCAGCACCAGATCGGTGCCCTTCTTCGGGCGCGAGCGGCGCCCGTTGACGAGCACGCGCAGCGGGGAGGCCGCCCGCTGGGCCGGATCGGGCGTGAATCGCGTCGTGCGGATGCCGCCGATGCCGTCCATCACCGGGCGGCCCGAGCGGCGCGCCAGCGCGGCGCGCAGCGCGCCGGAGTTGGCCGCAAGCCGCACGCCGGGATCGGCGAGCGCGGCCGCGAGCCCCGGGTCGCCTTCGAGCACGCAGTAGTAGACATGCTGGCGGGCACGATGCGCCCGGAAGGCGGCGTAGGTGTGCGCGTCGGCGCACCAGGCGACATCGCTCGTGTCGGTGGCGGCCTCGGCCAGCGCGCGCACGCGGCCGGCGTACGGCAGCCAGGCGGGCGGCTCGCCGCCCGGGTGGTAGAGCGTCACGTCGTGCCCCATCGCGGTCCACTCGTTGCCGAGCTCGATGAAGCGGCGGACGCCGCCGAAGACGCCGACGTGCGGCAGGAAGGTGGCGATGCGCATGGGCGCGCGAGCCTAGTGGAGCCCGCGGCGGGCGTCCACGTTCGCATCACGGGCGTTCCCATGCGGGACGCACTTCCGTTCCGGATCGACACGGCCTCGCGGGCCCGTCTTCGTCATGAGCAGGTCAGGCATCACGAGAGGCCGCGATCCGCGCGGGCGCGCGCCCTCCGCACGCGGCGTGGCACGCGGGCTGCAATAAGAGAGGGCGAATGTTCCCCGCGAGCCGTTCGCCGGCTCGCGCCTGTCGAACCCTTCGCTCAGAAAGTGAGGCCCGGATCATGACGCTCATTCGCTGGACGCCGACCCGCAACAACGACCTCGTCACCTTCCGCAGCGAGGTCGACCGGCTGTTCGATCACTTCTTCACGCCCGCCGAGTCGCGGCCGCAGTGGAACATGCTGACGCCGCCGGTGGATGTCGAGGAGACCAAGGAGGCCTTCCACTTCCGCGCCGACCTGCCGGGCATCAAGCCGGAGGACGTCAAGGTGACGCTGTCGGGTGACACGCTGACCATCCGCGGCGAGCGCAAGCGCGAGACCGAGAAGCAGGAGGGAAGCCTGCACCGCGTGGAGCGCAGCTACGGCATGTTCGAGCGGTCGTTCCACCTCGACACGCCGGTGCGCCGCGACGGCATCGAGGCCAAGTACCGCGATGGCGTGCTCGAAGTGACCGTGGCCAAGGCCGAGGAGGCCAAGCTGCGTGAAGTGGAAGTGAAGGTCGGGTAAGCTGCCCGGCTCATCGCAAGTCCAACGACAGGCCGCGCCCGGCGGTCCGCCCAGCTCTCATCCTTGGCCCGAGGCTCGGCCTCGGTCAGGTTGATCTCGCCCGGCGCCGCGACAAACGGCCCGCCCGCCATCGGCGCGGGCAGCACCTTGGTGCCCGTTTCCGCCGTGACGTCGGCGTCCGGCAACGGCGTCTCGATCCCCGCGAGCGGGAAATCCTTCCGCAGGGGATGGT
>CAZMQP010000283.1:0-3881 GCA_964568385.1 uncultured bacterium | reverse complement strand
CGAGTCGGCCACGAAGATCAGGCCGTCGAGCCCCTGCAGCACGGCACGGCGCGAGAGGCGGTAGTAGACCTGCCCGGGCACCGTATAGAGGTGGAAGCGCGTGAGGAAGCCGTTCACCTGCCCCAGGTCGATGGGCAGGAAGTCGAAGAACAGCGTGCGCTCCTGGTCCGTCGCGATCGAGATCAGCTTGCCGCGCCGCTCGGCGGGCAGCTTGTCGTGCAGGGCCTTGAGGTTGGTGGTCTTCCCACACAGCCCGGGGCCGTAGTACACGATCTTGAAGTGGATCTCACGCGTCCGGTGGTTGATCAGGGCCAAGGACGTCCTCCGGACCGACGCGGATCACTCCCCGAACAGCGCGTCCACCTCACTCGCCGCCGCGGCGGCGAACTCGGGCGATTCCACGAACTGCTGCGGCTGGGGCTCCGCCACGCCCACCTTCTCGAACAGCCCGCGGAACAGCGTGTCGAGCGTCGCGGCGGCGCGGCGGGCGCGGAATCGCACCAGTCCGAGCGAACTGCGCTTGTCGAACACGGTGCACAGGATGACCCGGTCGGCCAGCAGGCAGGAATGCAGCGAGCGCGTGCGCCCCTCGCTCACCACCGCCTCGATGGCCGTATCCCCCATCAGCTGCGCCAGTTCCGCGTTGGCCGTGAAGTCGGCCGCCACGAGGCTCGCGAACGAGGTGATGTCGAAGTCATCCGTGCGGCCCGCGGAGTTGATGAGCTGGCCGGAACGGTCGATCAAGTGGGCCGACAGCGCGTTGGTGCGCTCGAGCAGCTCGGCCAGCACGTCGTCGATGGAGCGGAAATCCTGTTCGAACAGAGTCCACTGCGGCATGAAGCCCCCCCGCGCTCAGGCGGTCCGAGGGATACCAAGTGTGGGTGGGATCTCTGTGGCACGTCCGTGTCCCGGCGCGAGGGGTATCACGGCCAACGACTTGGGACAAGTGCGTTTCGCCCGGGATGGCGGCCTCGGATGCGATTTGCTTATCCCTTTCATGACCCCGTTTCCGCCCGATAGAATCCTCCGGTCCCGTTTCCCCCGCAGCACCCCGTTCACCCCAGCCGACCTCACCCCCCGCGCCATGCGCCCCCCAGGAGGCCGCCCATGAATCGTTGGTTCCGGTTCCAGCTCCTCGCTCTCACGCTGCTCGCGCTCACCGCCTCGATCGCGGCCGCCGCGCCCAGCAAGCTCGACGCGCTCGCCCGGCGCGCCGTCGCCATCGCCAAGATGGCCGAGCGCGACTTCCCCACCGACGGCTTCAAGTCGGCCAACGCGCAGGGCGACCTCGACGTGTTCATCCAGGGCGACGTCTCGCGCGCCCAGCTCGAGGCGCTCGGCGTCACTGTCCGCGCGCAGGCCGGTGACGTGTTCACCGCCTTCGTCCCGGTCTCGCGCATGGATGCCGTGGCCGCGCTCTCGGGCGTGCGTGCCATCAAGGGCGCCGCGCCAGTCGAACTCGAACACGACCTGAGCGTGCCGACCACCGGCGCCACCGCGCTGCGCGGGGCGGGCCCGGCGTTCATCGGGCTCAACGGCGCCGGCGTGCTGGTGGCCGACGTGGACAGCGGCGTGGACTACAACCACCCCGACTTCCTCGATGCCGGCGGCCAGACGCGCTTCGTGAGCATCTGGGACCAGACCGTGAACGGCGTCTTCCCGGCCGGCTACGCCTACGGCAGCGAGTGGCTTCCCGCGGCGCTCAACGCCAACACCGCGACGCAGACCGACGTGAGCGGCCACGGCACGCACGTGCTGGGCACCATCGGCGGCGACGGCAGCGGCACCGGCGGCGCGTTCGCGGCCCACACCTTCACCGGCATGGCGCCGATGGCCGACCTGCTGATGGTGAAGACCAACTTCCAGACCACCGGCATCCTCGACGGCGTCGCCTACGCGTTCGACAAGGCCACCGCGCTCGGCAAGAACGCCGTGGTCAACCTGTCGCTCGGCTCGCACTACGGTCCCAAGGACGGCACCAGCCCGTTCGAGTCCGGCCTGTCGGCGCTGACCGGCCCCGGCCGCATCATCGTCAAGTCGGCGGGCAACGAACGGTCGCAGGCGCGCCACGCCGAGGTGTTCGCGGCCGGCGCCGGCACCAACGCCACCATGACGATCTCGGGCTCGGCCAACGGCCGCGTCATCGCCATCGACGGCTACTACGAGGCCAGCGAGGAGATGAACGTGCGCATCACCACGCCCAACGGCACGGTGATCGGCCCGATCACGCTGGGCAACCTGAACGCCGCGTTCCCGGGCACCTCGACGCTCAACGGCACCGTGTACGTGGAGAACGGCGTCGCGCTGACGGCGACCGGCGACAAGCAGGTCTACATCGAGATCGCGGGCACCGCGACGGGCAACATGAACGGCACGTGGACGTTCACGTTCATCCCGGTCACGCTCGGCGCCGCCAACGGCGAAGTGGACCTGTGGCGCTTCTTCAACTCGACCGGCACGACGGCCAACTTCGTGATCGGCAACCAGCCGCTCGAGGAACTGGTCTCCGAGCCGGGCAACGCGGTCGAGCTCATCACCACCGCCGCCTGGGTGAGCAAGCAGAACTGGATCGCCTGCACGGGTGCCTCCTCGACGTTCACGGGCACGCCGGCCATCGGCAACCTGGCGACGTTCTCGAGCCCCGGCCCGACGCGTGACGGCCGTCAGAAGCCCGACATCGCCGCCCCCGGCGTGGCGATCATCTCGGCCCGCTCGTTCGACATCACCATCAACTGCCCGGCCAGCGGCGCCTCGACGCTGATCGGGGACGCGGGCCATCACATCGCGAACGCCGGCACGTCCATGGCGGCGCCGCACACCTCGGGCGCGGCCGCCCTGCTGATGCAGAAGCGCGGCGCGCTGACGCCGGCGCAGGTGAAGGCCTATCTCAATGCCAATGCGATCGTGGACGGCTTCACGGGCGCGCCGTGGAACAAGGACTGGGGCAACGGCAAGCTGTTCCTCGGCGACCTCATCGACCCGTCCGTCACCGTCGTGTCGCCGAACGGGGCCGAGGTGATCAGCGCGTTCACGGTGGCGAACCTGCAGTGGAACGCCTCGGACGCCTCGGGCGTCTCGAGCGTGAACCTGCTGCTGAGCCGCGACGGCGGCACGTCGTGGACGCCGATCGCCACCGGCATCCCCAACACGGGCTCCTACGCGTGGAACGTGACGCTGCCGGCCTCGACCCAGTGCCTGCTGCGCGCGGTCGCGACCGATCCCAACGCCAACTCGGGCTCGGACGTGAGCGATGCCGAGTGGACGATCGTGGATCCGGCCACGCCGACGCAGCTCACCATGCTCGCGGCCGAGCCGGTGGACGGCGGCGTGCACGTGCGCTGGCAGCTGGCGGACCCGGCGGCGGGCTCCACCTCGCGCATCGAGCGCGCGATGGCGCGTGATGGCGGCTACGAGACCGTGGCCGGCACCCCGACGGTCGAGGGCGAGGTGATGAGCCAGTTCGACGGCTCGGTCGAGCCCGCGACCACGTACTGGTACCGCGTGGTCACCACCGAGCGCGGCCGCGAGCACCGCTTCGGACCGGTCTCGGTGCGGACCGGCGAGGCCGTGCTCGAGTACGCCCTCGGCCGGATCGCGCCCAACCCGACGGCGGGCGAGATGCGCTTCGAGTTCGCGCTGCCGCGCGAGTCGGACGTGCAGGTGAGCGTGGTGGACGTGCAGGGCCGTGAGGTCGTGCGGCTCGTGGACGGCGTGCACGCGGCCGGCCGCTACTCGGCGCAGTGGAACGGCCAGACGTCGCGCGGCGTGGCGTCGCCCGGCCTGTACTTCTTGCGCATGAACGCGGGCGGCCAGACGCTGAAGAGCCGACTCGTCATCTCGCGCTGACGAAGTCCCGAACCTCCAGAGGAAGCGCCCCGGGG
>CAZMQP010000282.1:0-3895 GCA_964568385.1 uncultured bacterium | reverse complement strand
TCACCGACGTGCGCGACATGGTCCGGGCCTACGTGCTGGCGCTCGAGAAGTGCGAGCCGGGCGAGGTCTACAACATCTGCAGCGGCAAGGCGTGGACCATCCAGAAGCTGCTCGACCACCTGCTCGGGCTCTCCACGGCCGAGATCCGCGTCGAGGAGGACCCGGCGCGGCTGCGGCCCTCGGATGTGCCCATCCTGCTCGGCGACAACTCGAAGTTCGTGAAGGCCACCGGCTGGCAGCCCACGATCCCGTTCGAGCAGACGCTGCAGGACATGCTCGAGTACTGGCGC
This sequence comes from uncultured bacterium, assembly GCA_964568385.1. Taxonomy (GTDB): domain Bacteria; phylum Eisenbacteria; class RBG-16-71-46; order RBG-16-71-46; family RBG-16-71-46; genus CADEFY01. Next base: position 3,605 of record CAZMQP010000282.1, on the reverse strand, counting down.
GCGCGCTGAGCCGCGCGCCGGCCCGACCGAGATGACCGCACCGCCGACGGGCACCGGACTCGGGCGGCGGCTCGCCTCGAATGCCGTCGCCTCGGCGGCGGGCCGCATCGTGGTGCTGCTGATGTGGCTGGTGCTCACCCCGCCGCTCGTGCGCGCGCTCGGCCCCGAGGCGTTCGCGGTGTGGTCGCTCTTCTACGCGCTGAGCTTCTGGCTGCTGGCGCTGGATCTCGGGCTGTCGCAGATCGCGATGCGCTACGTGGCCGCCGCGCGCGCCTCGGGCCGCCCGGCCGAGGGCGGCGAGTACGCCACGCTCGCGGTGCTCGGCGGCGCGGCGATCGGCGCGCTGTGGCTGGCGCTGGCGCCGTGGCTGACGCCGCCGGCGCTCGCGTGGCTGCGCGTGCCGGAGACGCTGGCGGCGGACGCGGGCTGGGCGATCGCGGCGGGCGCCGCGGTGTTCCTGCTGGCGGGCGTGGTGCAGACGCTGCTCGGCGTGCTGCAGGCGCACGAGCGCTTCGACCTCGCGGCCTGGGGGCTGTCGGCGACCGCGCTGCTGCAGGGCGCCGGCATCGTGGCCGGCCTCGTGCGGGGCGAGGGCCTCGGGTACATGGTCGGCGCGGTCGTGGCCGGCTGGGCCGCCGGCGCCCTGCTGTGCGCGCTGCTGCTGCGCGCCGGCGCGCCCGGGTTCGCGTGGGGAACGCCCGCGCGCGCGGCACGGCACTGGCGCGAGGCGCTCGGATTCGGCGGGCCGGTGCAGGGCGCCAACCTGCTGGCGGTGACGCACCAGCAGGTGGACAAGCTGCTGCTGGCGCGCATGGTCGCGCTCGCCACCGTGACGCCCTACGAACTCGGCATGCGGATCGCCAGCGCCACTGCGTCGTTCCCCCAGTTCCTGATGCAGGCGGTGCACCCCACCGCGACGGCGATGCACGCGCGCGGCGACCTCGCCGGGCTGACGCAGCTCTACCGCCGCACGACGCGCTGGGTGCTGGTGGTCGCCTCGCTGCTGGCGGCCGGGCTCGTCGGCGGCGCCCACCCGCTGCTGGCCGCGTGGCTGTCGGCGCCGGCGCCCGAGGCGGCGCTCGTCCTGCAGGCGCTGGCGCTGGCGGCTTTCGTGGCCAGCCCGGCGGGCATGGCCAGCGTGATGGCGCGCGCCTCGGGCCGGACGGCGACCGAACTCGAGTGGTCGGCGGTCGCGCTCGGCGTGCACCTGGCGGTGGCGCTGGCCGCGATCCCCGCGTTCGGGCTGAGCGGCGCGCTGCTCGCCACGCTCGCCGCCAACACGCTGTCCTCGCTGTGGTTCATCGTGCGGCTGGGTCGCGCGCTGTCGCTGCCGGCGCGCGCGGTGATCGCCGACACCTTCGGACCCGCGCTGCTGGCGCTGCTGGCGGGCGCCGCCGGCGCCGCGCTGCTCGACCGCGCGCTGCCCGAAGCGCCGGCGCAGCTGTGGCTGCGGGCGCTGGCGGTGGCCTCGGCGGCCTCGCTCATCTGCGCCGGCATGCTCGCGGCGCTGCGGTTCGTGGACTTCCGCGAGGGCTGGGCGCTGCTGCGGCGGGGGCGCCCGGCATGAGCGGGCGCGTGCTGGTGACGGGCGCGGGCGGCTTCGTCGGCCCGCACCTGGCGCGCGCGCTCGCCGAGTCGGGCCGCGAGACCTGGGGCGCGGGGCTCGGCGAACCGCCGGCCGGCGGCGCGCTGGCGGCCTGGCGGCCGCTCGACGTGCTCGATGGCGACGCGACGCGCGCGCTGCTCGCGGAGTGCGCTCCCGAGGCGGTGGTGCATCTGGCCGGGCAGAGCAGCGCCGCGGCCTCGTTCCAGGATCCCGAGGGCACGTTCCGGGCGAACGTCGTCGGCACCTGGACGCTGCTCGAGGCGGTGCGCGAGGCGGCGCCTCGCGCGCGCGTGCTGTGGGTGGGCACGAGCGAGGTCTACGGCCCCACGCCCGAGGGGGTGCGCGTGGACGAATCGCACCCCTTCGCGCCCGTCTCGCCCTACGCGTTCTCCAAGGCGGCGGCCGAGCACGCCGCCGCGGGCCTGGCGCGCGCCCACGGCCTCGACCTGGTGCGCGTGCGCCCGTTCGGCCACACCGGGCCCGGCCAGTCGCCGCGGTTCATGCTGCCGGCGTTCGCGCAGCAGATCGCGGCCATCGAGCGCGGGGAGTCCGAGCCGGTGCTGAAGGTGGGCAATCTCGAGGTGACGCGCGACCTCAGCGACGTGCGCGATATCGCGGCCGGCTACGTCGCGCTGCTGGAACACGGCATCGCCGGCGAGGTGTACCACCTGTGCCGGGGCGAGGGGGTGCGGCTCACCGACCTGGTGGCCCGGCTCGCCTCGCTCTCGCGCGTGCAAGTGCGGATCGAGGTGGACCCGGCGCGGCTGCGGCCGGCGGACGTGCCGTACCTGGTGGGGGACCCGGCCCGGGCGCGCGCGCAGACGGGCTGGCGGGCCGAGCGCCCGCTCGAGCGGACGCTGGCGGACACGCTCGAGGATTGGCGCACCAGACCCCGCTGATGGCGCGGTGCCGGGTTTGACCGGCCTCCGGCAGCCCCCTAACTTCCCGCAGCGATCCTGCCGATGCCCATGGGCCCTCCGCCGCGCCGGCCTCGCGCGGCCCCGGACTCCCTCTCCGAAAGGACGAAGCCTTGTACAACCTCACCGTCGTCGGGACCGGCTATGTCGGCCTGGTCACCGGCGCCTGCCTCGCCGACTTCGGGCACAACGTCACCTGCGTGGACTCGGACAGCGGCAAGATCGAGCGCCTCAAGGCGCTGGAACTGCCCTTCTTCGAGCCCGGCCTGCCCGAGATGGTGGCACGCAACGTCAATGAGGGCCGCCTCCACTTCACCAGCGACCTCAAGGCGACCCTGAAGGGCGCCGACGTCGTGTTCATCACGGTCGGGACCCCGCCGCGCGCCGACGGCAGCGCGGACACCAGCGCCGTGTACGCGGTCGCCAAGACGGTGGCGCAGAATCTCGACGGCTACACGCTGGTGGTGCAGAAGAGCACCGCCCCGGTCGGCACGGCGCGCGACCTCCAGGCGTGGATGAAGAAGCACGCCAAGCGGGGAGCGCAGTTCGACGTCGCCTCGAATCCGGAGTTCCTGCGCGAGGGTTCGGCCATCGAGACCTTCATGCGCCCGGACCGCGTCATCATCGGCGCCGAGTCCAAGCGGGCGCAGGAGATCCTCAAGCGCATCCACGACCCGCTGTTCCTACTCGAGACCCCGATGGTGATGACCACGCTCGAGACGGCGGAACTCATCAAGTACGCCTCCAACTGCTTCCTGGCCACCAAGATCTCGTTCATCAACGAGATCTCGCTCGTCTGCGAGTCCATGGGCGCCGACGTCAAGACGGTGGCCAAGGGCATCGGCATGGACCGCCGCATCGGCTCCAAGTTCCTGCACGCGGGGCCCGGCTACGGCGGCAGCTGCTTCCCCAAGGACACCCACGCGCTGGCCGCCTTCGCCCGCGAGGCGGGCGAGCGCATGGGCATCGTCGAGGCCTGCATCGAGGCCAACGACCGGCAGATCGCGCGCATGGTCACCAAGATCGTCGACGCGGTCGGCGCGCCGCGCGGCAAGAAGGTGGCGGTGCTCGGCCTGGCGTTC
>CAZMQP010000281.1:0-3906 GCA_964568385.1 uncultured bacterium | reverse complement strand
AGCCGCTCGCCCGCGCCTTCCACGACAGGTAGAAGGGATCGATCGGGATGCAGTGGCCGCCGAGCCCGGGCCCGGGATAGAACGGCATGAACCCGAACGGCTTCGTGGCCGCCGCTGAGATGACCTCCCAGACGTCGATCTTGAGCCGCGAGCACATCCGCGCGAGTTCGTTGACGAGCCCGATGTTGACGCTGCGGAACGTGTTCTCGAGCAGCTTCACCATCTCGGCGACCTGCGTCGAGGACACCGGCACGACATTCTCGAGGCGCTGCCGGTAGAGCTGGACCGCGACCTCGGTGCAGGCGGGCGTGACGCCGCCCACCACCTTGGGGATGTTGCGCGTGTTGAAGTGCGGGTTGCCCGGATCCACGCGCTCGGGGGAGAAGGCGAGGAAGAAGTCCTCGCCGACCCGGAGGCCCGACTCGGCCAGCATCGGCAGCACCAGTTCGTCCGTGGTGCCGGGATAGGTGGTGCTCTCGAGGATCACGAGCAGGCCGGGGTGCAGGTGACGGGCGACCTGCTGGACGGCGGCCACGATGTAGGAGACGTCCGGGTCGCGCTGCTTGCTGAGCGGGGTCGGGACGCAGATGTTGACCGTGTCGCAGCGCTTCAGCACGCTGAAATCGGTGGTCGCCTGGAGGCGGCCCTGCCGTACGAGCGCCCGCACCGACGCGGTCGGGACGTCCTGGATGTAGGAGCGGCCCTGGTTGAGCTGCTTGACGCGGTCGGCGTCGATGTCGATGCCGTGCACCTCGAAACCGGCCTCCGCGAGTTCGACCGCCAGCGGCAGGCCCACGTAGCCGAGGCCGATCACGGCGAGCCGGGCGGTGCGGCGGTCGAGGCGCTGGGCGAGCCGCTCGGCGGGAGAGGGGGTGCGCTTGGCGCGCGGCTTGCGGGCGGCCGACTTGGACTTCGCAGGGGGCTTCTTCATAGGCGCGGCACGCTACAAGCGGCCCCGGGGGCCGTCAAACCCCGGAGGCGCGCGCACCGGACCTCAATCCTGCCGGTTTTCCCTTGCGGTGAGCGCATTTCGCGCTTGACGACGAGCGCGCGCCACCGGAATGCTCTTACGCGCCGAGGCGTCCTGTCCACGTCGTGCACCCGTGAGAACCCCCCTCCTGAGACGCGAGCCGGACGTGCCCTCGCGATCCGGAGTCCCGGGCCTCCCGACACGCGTGGTACGGGGGCCTCGACCTCTTTTGCCGGTCCCGGGCCCTGCGGGCTACCTTCCGCGGCCTGTGTTCGCCTCCGGACCCTGCCCTCTGCTCGTCCGCTACCGGCTCGCGGGAGCCGTGCACGCGGGATTGGTCGAAGGCGACGCCTTCCGTCGCCTGACGGCGATGCCGTGGGCGGGGGGCGAGCTGGCCGGCGTGCTCGATCCGGCCGCCGGGGCCGAACTGCTGGCGCCCTGCGAGCCCACCAAGATCGTGTGCGTCGGTCTCAACTACGTCGAGCACGTGCGCGAGAGCCTGAGCGTGCAGCCCGGCACCCAGGAGCCCCCCGAGCACCCGCTCCTGTTCCTCAAGCCGCCGAGCGCCGTGCTGGCGCCGCTCGGCGTGGTGCGCTATCCGGCGGGCGTGGAGCGGCTCGACCCCGAGGGCGAGATGGCGCTGGTGATCGGGCGCCGCGCCTCGCGCGTCGCCGAGTCGGAGGCGCTCGCGCACGTCGCCGGCGTGACCGCTTTCGACGACGTCAGCGCCCGCGACTGGCAGCGGGCCGACGGCCAGTGGACGCGCGCGAAGGGCTCGGACACGTTCGCGCCGTTCGGCCCCGCGATCGCGCTCGGACTCGATCCGCGCGACCTCGTGCTCGAACTGCGGGTCGGCGGCCAGGTGCGCCAGCGCACGCGCACCTCGGCGATGCACTTCGGCCCGGCGCGCCTCGTGGCGTGGATCTCGCGCCACCTCACGCTGGAGCCGGGCGATGTCATCGCCACCGGCACGCCCGCCGGCATCGCGCCGGTCGTGCCCGGCGACGTGGTCGAGGTGGAGGTCGAGGGCGTGGGCGTCCTGCGACACTCGATCGGGGAGCGCGAGCCCGCATGAGCGCGCTGCTCGTGACCCGCGCGCGCGTGTGGGACGGCGCGGTCGTGACGGGGGCCGACGCCGTGCTCATCGAGGACGGGCGGATCGCCGCGGTCGGGTGCGGCGACGCACTGGCCGGACGCGCCCCGGACGCGGTCCGCCTCGATGCGGCCTTCGGCACGGTGACGCCGGGACTGTGCGATGCACACATCCACCTCGGGCCGTGGGCCCGGGCGAGGCGGCAGCTCGACCTGCACGGTGCGCGCACGCGCGCCGCGGCGCTCGCGCGCGTGCGCGCGGCGGCCGCCGAGGGCGAGGGCGTGCTCGTGGGCCGCGGCTGGGACGAGTCCGAGTGGGAGGCGCCGCCCGAGCGCGCCGGCCTCGATGCGGCCTCGGCTGGCCGCCCGGTGCTGCTGCACCGCCACGACTTCCACGCGCTGTGGGTCAACTCCGAGGCGCTCCGCCACGCGGGGGTCGGCCGCGCGACGCCCGACCCCGAGGGCGGCCGATTCGAACGGGACGTCGCCGGCGAGCCCACGGGCGTGGTGCGCGAGCATGCCGTGCGCGCCTTCGCGGCGCTCGAGGCCGCCGCGGGACCGCCGCTCGACGACGCGCTCGGCGAGGACGCCGCCACGGCGCTGCATGCGCGCGGCATCACCTCGGTGCACGACTACCAGCGCAGCGCGGAGGACCTGCGCTGGTCGCTCCGCCTCGCCCGGCGCGGGCGGCTGCGGGTGCTGCAGCACATCGGCGAGGCGCAGCTCGACGGCGTGATCGCCGCCGGGCTGGCGAGCGGCGTCGGCGACGCGTGGTTCCGGCTCGGCGCCCTCAAGCTGTTCGCCGACGGCACGCTCGGCTCGCGCACGGCCGCGATGCTGGAGCCCTACGACGACTTCGGCGGCACGGGCCTGGCGCTGCTGTCGCCGGCCGAACTCGCGCGGCTCGTCGCGCGCGCCTTCGCCGCCGGTGTGTCGGTGGCGGTGCATGCGATCGGCGACCGCGCCGTGCGCGACACGCTCGACGCCATCGCCGCGGCGCCCGCGAGCGATCGCGAGCGGCTCGCGCTGCCGCCGCGGATCGAGCACGCCCAGCTCGTGCACGCCGGCGACCTCGACCGCTTCGCTCCGCTCGGCGTGGCGGCTTCGATGCAGCCGCAGCACTGCGTCACGGACTGGGGCGCGGCGACAAGGGCGTGGGGAGCCCGCGCCGAGGGCAGCTACCCGTGGCGCGAGTTCCTGCGGCGGGGCGTGGTGCTCGCCTTCGGCTCGGACGCGCCCGTCGAGCCGCCCGAGCCGTGGCTCGGCTGGCACGCCAGCCTGACGCGGCAGCGGCCGGACGGCTCGCCGCCTCGCGGGTTCGGCCCCCGGCAGCGCCTGACGCTCGACGAGGCGCTCGCCGCCTCCACCCGGGGCGCCGCCCGGGTCGCCGGAATGGAGCGCCGGGCGGGCCGGCTGGGCGCGGGCTGCCTCGGCGACGTGGTGGTGTGGGACCGGGACCTGCACGCCTGCGCTCCTGACGAGCTCCTGACGGTGCGGCCGAAGTGGACTGTGCTGGACGGCGGAATCGTGTATGAATCCCCTGCGGACTCTTCGCGCTCACCCCGGCCGCACTCCCACGGAAGCCCGCCATGACCCCGACCCACTCCGAGACCTCCGACGCCGAGCTCGTCGTCCTCGCGCAGGACGGCAGGACCGAGGCGTTCGACGAATTGGTCCGGCGCTACCAGGACCGGGTGTACCGCCTCTGCATCAAGATCCTCCGCAACGAGGACGACGCCTCGGAGGCGATGCAGGACGCGTTCTTCAGCGCCTACCGCGGCATCGGCCGGTTCAAGGCCGAGTCCACGTTCTCGACGTGGCTGTACCGCGTCACCACCAACGCC
>CAZMQP010000280.1:0-3909 GCA_964568385.1 uncultured bacterium | reverse complement strand
TGCTGGTCTCGGTCACCGAGCGGACGCGCGAGATCGGCGTGCGCAAGGCGCTCGGGGCGCCGCGCAAGGCCATCATGCTCCAATTCCTTGTGGAGTCCGTGATGCTCACGGCGCTGGGCGGCGTGCTCGGCGTGCTGCTCGGGGCGGGGGTGTCGGGATTGGTGCGGCTGCTCAGTCCGCTGCCCACGTTCGTCTCGCCCTGGTCGGTGGTGCTGGCGCTCGGATTCTCGGCCGTGGTGGGGGTGTTCTTCGGCCTCTATCCGGCCATGCGCGCCTCGCGGTTGGACCCGGTGGAGTCCCTGCGCTACGAATAAGGGGCGATGAACATCCGGGAGAGTGCGGGCCTGGCCCTCGAGGCGCTTCGGACCCATGTGCTCCGCTCCGCGCTCACGCTGCTCGGCGTGATCATCGGAGTGTCCTCGGTGATCGTCGTGATGTCGGTGGTGCAGGGGCTCGACCGCTACGTCAGCGACCAGGTCTCCTCGGCGGGCGGCGACGTGTTCTCGATCGACCGGGTCGGCATCGAGTTCGACTTCACCAAGGTGCGCGACAAGCTGCGCCGTCCGCCGATCGACCCCGAGCACGCCGAGCGCATCGCGCAGGCGGGCGAGCACATCGAGGCGGCGGTGGCGGGCGAGGAGTCGCCCGAGACGGTGCGCCGGGGCCGGCGGCAGCTGCGCTACGTGTCGGTGCGGGGCAAGCAGCCCGGGTACGTGCTCGTGGACGACCTGCCGGTGGCACGCGGGCGCGCGCTGGACCGCCGGGACGACCAGTCGCGCGCCGGCGTGTGCGTCATCGGCAGCGACGTGGCCGAGGAGCTGTTCGGGCCGACCGACCCGCTCGGTCGCGAGATCCGGGTCGGCTCGCACCGGTTCACGGTCGTCGGGATCGGGGAGCGCAAGGGGGCGTCGTTCGGGCAGAGCCAGGACCTCTACGTGCTCGTGCCCTATTCCACGTGGCGCAAGCAGCACGGACGCGCCGGCTCGGCCACGCTCACGGTGAAGGCCAGGGGGCCCGAGCACGACGCGCAGGCGCAGGAGGAGGCGCGTGCGATCCTGCGCACACTGCGCGGGCTGCGGCCCGGCACGCCGGACGACTTCGAGATCGTGACGCCCGAGATGTACCTGGGCCTGTGGCGCAACCTGTCCGGGGCGATCTCGATCGTGATCGTCGGCGTCTCGCTCATCTCGCTGCTCGTGGGCGGCATCGTGATCATGAACATCATGCTGGTCTCGGTCACCGAGCGCACCAAGGAGATCGGCATCCGCAAGGCGCTGGGGGCGCGGCGCCGCGACATCCTGCTCCAGTTCCTGATCGAGGCGGTGACCCTGTCGTCGGTCGGGGGCGCGGTCGGGCTGGTGCTGGGGGCCGGCGTCACCCTGCTGCTCGGCGCCCTGACGCCCCTGCCCGCGTTCGTCAGCCCGACGGCGGTCGTGCTGGGACTCCTGAGCGCCTCCCTGGTGGGCGTGTTCTTCGGCGCCTACCCGGCGGCGCGGGCCGCCCGGCTCGATCCCATCGAAGCGCTGAGGTACGAGTGAGCGCGCCGCGCATGCGCGACCTGACGGCCGAGGTCGTGTCGATGGCGCTGCGCTCGCTCAGCGCCAACCGGATGCGGTCGCTGCTCACCACCCTCGGCGTGGTCATCGGGGTCGGCACGGTCGTGGCCATGACGAGCATCATCCAGGGATTCGACCGCACCGTGCAGACCTCGATCTCGTCGTTCGGGTCGCACGTGATCTACCTGCGCAAGGTCAAGCCGGGCGTGTTCAATCCCGACCTGGTGGACAGCGTGCGCCGGACGCCGGCGTTCACGGCCGACGATGCCGAGGCCCTCCGGCGGCTCTGTCCGGACGTGCGGCAGGTGTCCATCGTCGGGTTCGTGGAGTCGGTCACGCTCGGCTACCGCGGCCGCAGTTCGCGCGGCGTGCAGGTGATCGGCGCCGACCCGGCCATCCAGGAGGTCAATGCCTACGATCCGTGGGTGGGGCGCTTCTTCACCGAGGAGGAGGTGCGCCGCCGGGCGCAGGTGGCGGTGGTGGGCAAGGCCATCCGCGACGACCTCATGGGGGGCGTGGACCCCATCGGCCGCACCCTGCACATCAACGGCGTGCCGTTCCGGATCGTCGGCGAACTCGAGCCCAAGGGCCGCTCGCTGTTCTTCAATCCCGACGAGATCCTGACCATTCCGTACACGACCATGACCAAGCTGTTCCCGCCGGGCCCGGATGCGTCGTTCTTCGTGCCCGCCCGCGGCGAATACTACCTGAACGCCGTGGCGGTCTCGCCCGACCGCTCGGCGGCCGCCGTGGACCAGATCGTGGAGGTGCTGCGCCAGCGCCGCGGGAAGACGCACCGTCAGCCCAACGACTTCGCCGTCTTCACCGAGGAGGCGCTGGCCGAGCTCTACAACCAGATCACCGGCGCCACCTACGTGGTGATGCTGCTGATCTCGTCCATCGCGCTGCTCGTGGGGGGCATCGGGGTGATGAACATCATGCTGGTGGCGGTCACCGAGCGGACACGCGAGATCGGGCTGCGCATGGCCGTGGGGGCGCCCCGGCGGACGGTGCTGCTGCAGTTCCTGCTGGAGGCGGTGTGCCTCACCACGGTCGGCGGCGTGATCGGGCTGGCGGCCGGCGCGGGCGTCGCCCAGGGCGTACGCCTGCTCACCGGGCTGCCGGCCTACACGCCGCTCTGGGTGGTGCTGGTGGCGTTCGGCTTCTCGGCCGCGGTCGGCGTGTTCTTCGGGCTCTACCCGGCCATGCGCGCCTCCCGGCTGGATCCGGTGGAGGCGCTGCGGTGGGAGTGAGCAGGGCAGCCGGCGGGGCGATGCGGTAGATTCCCGGACCCATGACCCGCACCCTCGACGCGCCGGCGGGACGCTCCTCGGCGCTCTCCGACATCCAGATCCGCGGCGCCCGCGAGCACAATCTGCAGAACCTCTCGCTGCGTCTGCCGCGCCAGAGCCTGATCGTGATCACCGGCGTCTCGGGCTCGGGCAAGTCGTCGCTGGCGTTCGACACGCTCTACGCCGAGGGCCAGCGCCGCTACGTCGAGTCCCTGAGCGCCTACGCGCGCCAGTTCCTCGGCCAGATGGAGAAGCCCGAGGTGGACGCCATCGAGGGGCTGTCGCCCGCGATCGCCATCGAGCAGAAGGGCGCCGGTTCCAACCCGCGCTCCACCGTCGCCACCATCACCGAGGTCTACGATTACCTGCGCCTGCTGTTCTCGCGCGTGGGCGCCCGCCACTGCCCCAAATGCGACACGCCGCTGGCGCGCCGCAGCGTGCAGGAGATGGTGGACCAGCTGCTGGCCGACCTGCCCGGGCAGCGCGTGGCGCTGCTGGCCCCGGTCATCCGCGGCCGCAAGGGGGAGTACCGCAAGGAACTCGATCAGTTCCACCGGCAGGGCTACCTGCGCGCGCGCATCGACGGGGCGTGGGTCGAGCTCGAGGACCCGCCCGTGCTCAAGCGCCACCAGCGTCACGACGTCGAGGTGGTGGTGGACCGGCTCAAGCTGACCCGCGACGACCGCGGCCGGCTCACCGAGTCGCTGGAGGCGGCGCTCAAGCTGGGCGAGGGGCTGGTGCTGGTGGCGCGCGACGGCGCCGAGGACGTGCCGCTCAGCATCGGCGCCACCTGCCCCAAGTGCGGCACCGCGGTGGACGACCTCGAGCCGCGCCACTTCTCGTTCAACTCGCCCTACGGCGCCTGCAAGGACTGCGACGGGCTCGGCACCCGCCTCGAGGTGGATCCCGAGCGCGTCATCCCGGACCCCTCCAAGAGCCTGAACGACGGGGCCATCGCGTCCATGGGCGATGCCACCGGCACGTGGACGGCGGGGACGCTCAAGGGCCTCGCCAAGGCGTTCGGCTTCTCGCTCGACACGCCGTGGAAGAAGCTGCCCGCG
>CAZMQP010000279.1:0-3920 GCA_964568385.1 uncultured bacterium | reverse complement strand
TCAGCGGATCGCGACGATGCGCGAGGTGGTGGAGCCGGACGCGTCGGTGAGGCGGGCGAAGTAGGCGCCGGGAGACACCCGGGCGCCGGACTCCTCGAGCCCGTTCCAGGTCAGCCGGTGCACGCCGGCGGCGTACGTGCCGCGCGCGACCGTGGCGACCCGCCGTCCGTTCACGTCGTGGATCGCCAACTCGAGTTCTCCGCCAGCGGGAAGCTCGAAGCCCAGCACGACGCTCGAGGCGCCGCTACTGGCGGTGCGCGAGGGGTTCGGCGCAACGGCAAGCGACAGCCGTCCGGCGCGGGCCTCCCCGTTCACATTCGCGACCCGCCCTGGAGCGGTGATCTCCTGCGGATTGAAGCCGAACACGGAGACATCGAATGCGCTGGAGTGCGAGTTGACCACGAAGCCCTGGATGCTCACCTGGTCGGCATCGCCACTCACGTCGAGCAGCGCGGTGCCCTGCATGGTGCCGAGTGGACCGTAGCCGCCTGCGGCATCGATGTAGGTCTCGAGGGCCACGGTCTCCTTGAAGCCGCCCCCGGGACCGCCGAGCTGGAAGCTGCACGGCGCGCACACCGGACCGCCACCGCCACCCACCAGGAAGCCGCCCGCGTCGTCGAGCAGATAGAGATCCACGCTGGCGCCTGCACCCGGCGGGCTGCCCGCGAGGCCACCCGCGTAGGTCATGAACATGGACGTATCGAAGGTGTAGGGAGTCGTTGCGACTCTGCCCGAGGTGTCGAACACGTGCGGAAGCACCAATACACGCCGCGAGTCGGGGATCCCGTCGCAGGTGTCACCGAGTTCATCCGCATCCAGCGACATCGCGGCGACCTCGACTCCCGGCGTGGCGTGCGAGTTCACGATATAGCCCTGCACCGCCACGTTGTCGGGATCGGCGCCGCCCACGACCACGACGCCGAAGCCGAGCTTGACTCCCGTGAAGCCCCCCGCCGCGTCGATCAAGTCCTCGACGGACAGACTCCGCTTGCGCGGTGCTCCGGCGCCGAGCGCGAACGAGCAGGGATTGCACACGTCGGCATTGGTCTGGCTTCGCATGGGAGCGCCGGAGTCGTCGTACAGATAGAGATCCACCTGGGCGCCGGGGCTGGTGGTGCCGAGGTTGGGCGAGTACGTGAAGAACATGTCGGTATCGAATGTGTAGGGCGTATTGCTGACGCGGCCCTTCTGATCGAACACGTGAGGAATGCAGAACGTCTTCGCATGGCCGGTGCCTGTGGCGGCGGCGAGCCCCAGGACGAGCACCGGGAGTCGCAGCCATGAAGCGTGATCGAGCGTTGCCAAACGAATCGGCCAAGGCATGCGGCATGCCTCCATCAAGCGGCGCCCCGGATATTCGGAAGCGCGGAAGCACGAACATATCAATGTGGAACAGGCGGGCGGAAGGGGGAAGTGCATGCCGGCGCCCTGTTCGATTCCGCTATCCGGACGTGATACCGATCGCCGCTCGCCTTCCCACACCGGAGGCCGTCTTCATGCCGGGTCGGATGACATTCCTCGGCATCGCGGGCGCGAGGCTCTCGATCCAGTTCACGGCGTGCAGCGTACTGGGGCTGATGGCCGGAACCGCGAGCGATGCGCGCACGCCGCGCCACCCCCCTACCCCACCGCCCCCACCAGCTCGCGCGCGAACGCGCCGACGCGCTCCACCACGCCCCGCTCCGGGTCCTCGCTCACGCGGCGCATGAACGCCGCGCCCACGATCGCGGCGTCGGCCACGCCCTTGAGCTTCGCCGCGTCGGCCGGCGTCGAGATGCCGAAGCCCACGGCGATCGGCAGCGTCGTCCGCGTGCGCAGCGCGGCGATGCGCTCGGGCAGCGTGCCGCCGGCCTGGCCGCCGCTCTCGCCTCCCCCCTGCCCCGTCACGCCGGTGCGCGCGAGGCAGTAGACGAATCCCCGGCAGCGGGCCAGCAGCGCCGGGATGCGGGCGTCCGTGGTGGTCGGGGCGACGAGCGTGATGGTGTCGAGCGCCTGCTCGTCCATGGCCGCCCACACCTCGGGCAGTTCGTCGGTGGGCAGGTCGGAGAGCAGCACGCCGTCGGCTCCCGCCGCGCGCGCCTCGGCCGCGAATCGCCGCTCGCCCATGCGCACGACCGGGTTGGTGTAGGTCATGAGCACGACCGGCAGCTCGGACTCGGCGCGCAGCCGCCGCACCAGGCCGAGCACGTCGGGCATCGAGACCCCCGCGCGCAGCGCCCACTCGGTGGCGCGCTGGATGTCGGGGCCGTCGGCGACGGGCTCGCTGAACGGCACGCCCAGCTCGACGGCGAGCACGCCGGCCGCCGACAGCGCGCGCAGCATCTCGAACGTGGCCTCGAGCGAGGGGTAGCCGGCGGTCAGGTACGGGATGATGCCGGTGCGGCCGCGGTGCGCGGCGAACGCGGCCGCGAGGCGCGGGGGCTTCACGCGGTCGGGCGGATCAGTAGCCGCTGTACCACGGGTCGGGGTGCCCGAACCCGTAGGCGCCGTTCCCGTACTGGAGCGGCGAGCGCACGTCGCGCCACTGCACGCGCAGCATGGAGTTGCCGCTCGGGCGCCACGTCATGTCGAGGCCCTCGAGGAACATGCTCGCGCCGTTGCCCGAGGCGCCCTGCGGCCCGAACTCGGTGCCGAGGCGCAGCTGCATCGTGACCGGGGCCCGGAACTGGTAGGTCAGCGCCGTCACGTTGAGCGCGCCGGTGCCCCAGCTGCCCCCGCCCACCGTCACGGTGTTGGAGAACTGCAGGCGCGAGGCGTCGAACCACTGCATCGGCCGGGCGAGCAGGCTGATGGGCACGCGCGGCTGGAAGCCGGCGGCGGCCGGGTCGGCGAACGGCGTGGCCGCGGCCGTCGTGGCCGCGAGCGAGAGGGCGGAGAGGGCGATCAGGGTGCGTCGGATCATGTCGGTGACCTCCGTGTGGAGCGAAGGCTAGGCAGACCGCGCCGGACTGTCAACGCCGTTCGGTCCGCCAGCGCCCCCTGGCGCACGACCTTGCAGGCCCGGGACGTGCCGGGGCGCCCCCGGCGCGCGGCCGGCGATGCCGCCCCCAAGCCACCGCCCCACGCCCGGTCGGGGCGCGGGGCGGCAGGTGACGGGACGCGGTCGCCTCAGGCGGCCTTGTCCACCTCGATGCGCAGCACGATCTCGTAGGCGGCCCCGGGCGCCAGACGCACGGGGACGACGAGCGGCGTGACGGTGGCGCCGGGAGCCGCCCCGGTGTCCACGACCGCCGCCGGAGCGGTGGCCACGGGCGCCGCGGGCATCGCCAGGGGCTGCACCTGCGGCATGGGCTGCACCTGCGGTAGCGTGTTCGTGTGCGGCTGCGCCGCCGGGGCCGAGGCGGTCACGGGGACCGGCTGCGGTTCGGCGATGCGGTTGACCGGAGCGGCGGGGAAGCTGCCCGGCAGTTCGATCTCGCGGCCGTAGTCCACCGGCTGGGCCGGAGCCGGCGTCACCGCCGCCTCGTGCGCGATCGCATGCGAGGGCGCCACGGGCGGTGCGCTGGCCCGCATGCTCTCGCGCGGCAGCGCACCCGACTCGGGCTCGATCACCGGCGCCGAGGCGCGCGGCGACGGCGTCGGCGTGCGGCGCAGGTCCTTGGTGACCTTCTCCATGAGCAGGTGCGAGATGCCGCGGAAGGTCTCGAACACGCCCTTGCCGTCGCGGGCGCACGCCTCGAACCACGGCACCTTGTTGCCCGGGTTCAGCTCGGCGTTGAGCTCCTCGACCGAGTACACGTTCGGCAGGTCGCGCTTGTTGTACTGGAGCACCCACGGGATCGAGTCCAGCTGCACGCTGTACTCGGCCAGGTTCGCCCGCAGGTTGCCGAGCGACTCCTTGTTCTCCTCCATCTTGCCGACCTCCGAGTCGGCGACGAACACGATCGCGTCGGCGCCCTTGAGCACCAGCTTGCGCGTCG
>CAZMQP010000278.1:0-3926 GCA_964568385.1 uncultured bacterium | reverse complement strand
CCGTTCACGGCGGCGGTGCCCGCCGGGGGCGTCGTCGTGCTCGACTGGCCGCTCACCACCCCGAGCGGCACGCCGCTCGTCGTGACCGTGACCGCCACCGCGGCCGGTGACACCGATCCCAGGAACAACCAGGCACGCGCCACGGCCGCAGGCAAGGCGCCCATCCGGGCGCTGCCGCCGCGTGCCACCACCGGGACCATCCGATGAAGGCTTGGCTGAGCATGATGCGACCGTCGTTCCTCGCCACCGCTGCGGCGCTGGCCCTGGCGTTCAACGCCCCCGCGGCCCGGGCGCAGGTGTTCATGAACGCGCAGCCGGTGCCGCTGCCCTCGGCCTATCCGTCGGACTGGCGTTCCACGCACAGTCTCGTGCGGCTGCTGATGACCAACCAGGCCGGCGAGCCGGTGCGCTGCGACCTGCGCGTGCGGCTCGACCTCAACGGCGACACCGCCTCGGTGGTGGTGCCGCGCCAGTTCAACATCGGCGGCACGTTCCTCACGACGCCCGAGGTGACGGACTGGTCGCGGCTCGTGTTCCGCGGCGCGCTCAAGGATGCCGTGAACCGCACCGGGCACCTGCCCGCCAAGCCCATCCGCATCACGGTGTTCTGCGAGAACATGTTCGGGCTCGTCACCAACAATCCGATCCCGCCCGTGCAGGCGACCATCACCATCGTGCCGTCGGTGCCGCCGCCGCCCACGCTGATGACGCCCGCCGACGGCAGGCCGCTGCGCGTGACGAATCCCGTGTTCACGTGGACGCCCGTGCGGCTGACCACCGGCCAGCAGGTCTGGTACCAGTTCCGCCTGGTGCGCGTGCTGCCGGGACAGACGCCCGCGCGCGCGCTCGAGGCCAATCGCGCCGTGCTCGAGACGTTCGTGCCGCAGTCGAGCCTGACCTATCCCTCGGAGGCGCCGCGTCTGGAGGAGGGCGCGCTCTACGCCTGGCGCGTGCAGTCGGTGGTCAACGCCACGAGCGACGTGAACGATCCGCCCGCGCCCGGCAACTACTCGAGCGTGGGGCTCAACGAGGGCCGCAGCCGCGTGCACGCGTTCGTGCGCCAGTCGCCCGTGGCCGGCGACGGAGCGCGGGCGCCGCAGGCGGCGCGCACGGCGGGCGGCCACGAGGCCCGCGCCGGCGGACTGATCGGTCTGCCCTCCGAGGATCATCCGGCGCCCTCCGCGCCGGCGCCCGCGTCGTCGGCGCGGATCCACCGCCTGCCGCTCTCGCCGGCCGACTCGCTCACGCTGGCGCTGCTCTCGCCGCGGCGTGAGCGCTGGGGGCCGATGTCGGGCGTGCGCGGCGCGTTCGGCGCCGAACCGGCCGCGGCGGGCTCCGAGGAGCCGCCGGCGGCGGCCGCCGATCCCGCGGCGGCGCCCGGCGCGCCGATGCGGGCCGCCATCGCCATCGACCCCGACCTGCCGCAGGGCCAGGGCGTGGCGACGCCGTGGCTGCGCATCTCGGGCACCAGCGTCGCCGCGGGCGAGTGGTACTCGCACTCGGGCGCCGGGCTGCCGAGCCGGCCCGACGACAACGGCCAGCTCATGGCCGGGCTCACGGTCTCGACCTTCGGCGACCGCGTGCGCATCCCGCTGCGGATGCTGGTCTCGGGCGACCAGGTCTCGTTCCGCCAGAACCTGAACCAGATCTCGCTGAGCCCGCAGTGGAAGTGGGGCGGGCTCCACGCCGGGAGCATCTCGCCCGGCTACTCGGCTTTCTCGCTCGCCGACGCCACGCTGCTCGGCGGCGGCGCCGACGTGGTGCGCGACAAGTGGTACGCGAGCTTCGTGGACGGCCGCATGCAGAAGGCGATCCGGGCCGACACGCTCAACGCCATCGAGGCGAAGTACGCCCGCAACGTGCTCGCCGGGCGCATCGGGCTGGGCTCGCCGCACGGCAACGCCATCGAGTTCGACGTCATGCGGGCACGCGACGACGAGGGCTCGCTCGAGAGCCGGGACACGCTGGTGCGCGTCGCCCCGGCCGGCAACATGGTGTTCGGGGCCCGCGTGCGGCACACGCTGTTCGACACGCTCACGACCGTGCAGCTCGAGGGCGCGCTGTCGCGCTACGACCGCAACGTGAACGCCGACGTCGAGGACGTGAGCGGCGGGGCCGGCGGCATCCGCCTGCGCCGGCGCGCCGCGGGCGGCGAGCTGAGCGCCGCACTCGACTACGTGGGCAGCGGCTTCGTCACGCTCGCCAACTCGGAACTGGCCCCCGACATGGTCGAGGGGCGGCTGGGCGGCCATCGCGAGCTGGCCGAGGGCCGTCTGCGGGTGGGCGGCAGCGTGGGCCTGCGGCGCGACGACCTCTCGGGCACGCTCGGCGGCAGCACGCGCCGCCGCTCGCTGGGCGCGCAGATCGGCTGGCAGCCGGCGCCCGGCTTCGGCGCCGACGCCGACCTCGGCGTGCTCTCGAGCCGCTCGGACGGCACCGACCAGCGCGGCGAACTGCAGGACCTGACCACGTCGTTCACCGTGAGCCCCCACGTGTCGTGGAAGTGGCTCGGGCTGACGCAGGTGCTCACCACCTCGCTCAACGTGCAGACGACGGCGTTCTCGGAGGCGGGCGCGGCGGGGTTCGCGGGCAGCCGCAACACCAGCGTCACCGCGGGCTGGCAGAGCAGCACCACCGGCAGCCTGTTCCTGAACGTGACCGGCAACTACATGAAGTCGCAGACCGGCGACTTCACGAGCGAGGTGGGTTCCGTGGGCCCGGGCGTGTCCATGACCCTGTTCGGCGGCCGCGCACAGACCAACCTGTCGCTCCAGTACACCGAGACGCACCTGCCGGGGCAGGGGCCCGACCGCGACCTGGCGCCCCATCTCGACCTTCGCTACCTGGTGTCCGGGCGGCAGATGCTGGTGGTGCGTGCGGGCGTGCGCCGCTATCGCACGGCGATGAACGGGCTGGGGGACTTCGATGAGCGGCTGGCGACCGTCCAGTACTCCGCCGGGCTGTAGCCGCGCGGTCGGGACCGGCCCCGGGCGCCAGGGCCCACGCTTGCGCGAGGCGGCGCTCCGGGTGCTGGCGGCGGCGGGACTGACGCTGCTCGCGGGCTGCGGCGGCGCCGCCAAGGTGACCGAGCCGGTGCTCAGCGTGCCGGCCTCCGACAGCGCGCCGTCGTGGTCGCCCGACGGCTCGCGGATCGCGTTCGCCCACACGGCGGGCACGGTCGAGCCCGCGGAGCGTGCCGGGATCTACGTCATCCCCGTGGCCGGCGGACCGGCGGTGCAGATCCTGCGCGGGGCGTATTCGTATCCGAGCTGGTCGCCCGATGGGCGGCGCCTCGTGATCTCGGGCGGCGGCGTGCACACGATCACGGCGAGCGGCGACAGCCTGACGCGGCTGTCCTCGGCGCTCGGCTACGCCGCCAAGTGGTCGCCCGACGGCCGCACCATCGCCTACCAGGTCTACGACGAGCACCAGGTCTACCGGCTGTGGCTGATGGACCATGACGGCGGCAACCCGCGCTGCCTGAACCCCACCGGCGACGTGAGCTGGTTCGAGCCCGAGTGGTCGCCCGACGGCGGCAGCCTGCTGCACGTGCGCAGCGGCGGCGGGCTGGCCCAGCCGCAGATGTTCAAGATGAACACCGACGGCAGCGGCGCCATGCCGATGGCGGTGGATCCGTTCGAGGCCCGCTACCCCGCCTGCTCGCTCGACGGCCTGTCGATCGCCTGGGGGTCCGCGCGCGGCGACTCCGCCGAACTGTGGGTGATGGGCTCCGACTGCCTCGGCGCGCGCAAGCTCGCGAGCGGCTGGTGGCCGGTGTGGTCGCCCGACTCGCGCTGCATCGCCTACACGGCCGCGCCCACCTGGAACGGCACCTACCGGTTGTTCATGGTGAACGCACTCACGGGCCGCGTGCGTCAGATGACGTTCTGACGCGCCCCGCTCACGCCGCCGGCGCCGCCCGCGGC
>CAZMQP010000277.1:0-3971 GCA_964568385.1 uncultured bacterium | reverse complement strand
GGAACCCGGCGACAGGTTCACGCGGGGCTGGTTCCCCGACGAGACGCGCGCGGTGACGCACGCGCTCAAGTCGTGCCGTCCCGGCGACCTGCTGCTGGTGTTCGCGGACGCGCTGCAGCGGACGTGGGCGCAGGTCACCGGGTTCGAGGCGGCGGGCGGCACCGGGGCCGCTGACGGCCGCGGCGACCCGGCGGCGGCGCGCGTCGAGCCCGCGCCCGCCGCGCCCACGCTCGCCGACGGCCGCGAGTACGTGCGCGACTCCCGCGGCGTGAGGCTGGCGGCGCCGCGCGAGCCCGAGGTCGCGGATTGAGCGCTCCCGCCGCGGACGCCGCCGCGAGCATCGCCGACTCCAGACGCCTCACGGGTCCCAGCCTGCTGCTGGCGCGGCCCGGAGCCATTCTCGACGTCACGCTGTCGGGCCTCGAGGCGGAGGCGATGGCCCCGGCCTGGAGCCGCGCGCTCGACGAGGTGCTGGCGCCGCTCGGCTGGGCGGGCGCCGAGCGCGCGTGGCGGGCGTGGCCGGGCGGCGCGAGCCTGGCGTTCGAGGCGCCGGTGGACGCGCTCTACGCCGCCACCGAGGTGAACGAGTGGGCGTTCGCGCGGGCGGCGGCCGCGCTCGGCCCCGCGCCGCCCGCGCCGCCTCTCGATGAGACGCTCGACCGCCTGCGCGGCGCCATGGCCGAGGAGGCGAACCCGCGCCTGATCGAGCTGGCCGCGGCGGCGCGCGCACGCGGACTCAGCTTCCTGTCCGACGACCGCCGCGTGTCGGTGGGGCTCGGCGAGGGTTCGCGCAGCTGGCCGGTGGCCGCGATGACCGCCCCCGAGCGCGTGCGCTGGGGCGGGCTCCACGACGTGCCGGTGGCGCTGGTGACGGGCACCAACGGCAAGAGCACCACCGTGCGGCTGCTGGGCGCGATGCTGGCGGCCGCCGGCCGCGTCGCCGGCATCACCAGCACCGACCGCGTCGAGGTCGGCGGCGAGGTGGTGGCGGTCGGGGACTACTCGGGCCCCAACGGCGCCCGCACCGTGCTGCGGGACCGCCGCGTGCAGGCGGGTGTGCTCGAGGTGGCGAGGGGCGGCATCCTGCGCCGCGGCCTGCCGGTGCCGCGCGCGCAGGCGGCCGTGGTGACCAACGTCGCCAACGACCACCTGGGCGAGTACGGCATCTTCGATGTGGACGCGCTCGCCGACGTGAAGATGGTGGTGACGCGCGCGGTCGCCGGCGACGGACGGGCGGTGCTGAACGCCGACGACACGCGCGTGCGGGCGCGCGGGCTCGAGCTCTCGTGCCCGGTGCTGTGGTGCACGCTGGATGCCGCCCACCCCACGCTGCGGGCGCACCTGGCCGCGGGCGGGGACGCGGCGTGGCTCGAGGACGGCATACTGCGGCTGGCGCACGCGGGCGCGCGGCACGACCTCGCGGCCGCCGCCGACGTGCCGGTGGCCTTCGGCGGCGCCGCCCGCTACAACCTCGCCAACGCGCTCGCGGCCGCCGGCGCCGCAGCGGCGCTCGGCGTGCCGCCGGAGGCGATCCGCGGCGGACTGCTTTCGTTCGAGTCGAGCCCCGCCTCGAACCCCGGCCGCGCCAACCACTGGACGCTGGGCGGCGCCACCGTGATCGTGGACTTCGCGCATAACCCGCACGGCCTCGAGGCGCTGGCGCAGATGGCGGCGGCGATCGCCGCCGGCCGGCGCGCCATCGTCATCGGACAGGCCGGCGACCGCAGCGACGACGACATCCGCGCCTATGCACGCGCCGCATGGGCGATGCGGCCCGAGCGCGTGTTCATCAAGGAGATGCAGGTGTACCTGCGCGGGCGCGAGCCCGGCGTCGTGCCCGGCCTGCTGGAGGCCGAGTTCCGCGCCCGTGGCGCGCGCGACGGCCAGCTCGAGCGGCACGCGGGCGAACTCGCGGCGGTCCGCGCCGCGCTGGCGTGGGCGCGCGAGGGCGACCTGCTGCTGCTGCTCTCGCACGCCGAACGCGACGCCGTGCTGGCGCTGGTCGGCGCGCTGGCCGCCGCGCGCTGGCGTCCGGGCGAGCCGCTACCGGCCTGAGGGCGCGCCGTCCTCGAGCCGCACCATCCCCGCGAGCACCAGCTTGGCCAGCTCGGGCGCGAGGCGTTCGGCGGGGTGGCCGAGGCGCCGCGGCAGGTCCGCCGCGCGCGGCCGGCCGAACGCCGCCTCGAGCAGCGCCACCGACTCGGGCGAGCCGCGCATGACCCGGCGCTCGTCGCCCTGCACCAGCAGCAGGTTCGGCGCCTCGCCGTAGGTGGCGCAGCGCGTGTCGTCGGCGGCGATGCGGGCGCCGCGCGTCTCGCCCGACAGCGCCCGGCCCGCCCGGGCGAGCGCGGCCTCGAGTTCGCCGCGGGTGGCGGTGGGGGCGCGGCCCGATTCGCGCCAGTGCTGCACCGGCCACGTCCAGCCCGTCCACTGGTGCGCGCGCGGCCGCACGCGCGGCTCGAACCAGCGGTAGAGCTCGCGCGTGCGCTCGACCACCGCGGCCTCGTCGTCGGAGGCGGCGGGCTCGAACAGGTCGCTGAACTCCACCACGCGCCGGGCGGCGCCCTGCCACCACGTCGCCGCCAGCACGATCGGCGCGCGTGCGCGTGTCGCCAGCACGACTGGCCCGGTGCGCATGCAGAAGTCGGCGCCGAGGAAGCCGATGTCGGCGCGGTGCTGGTCGCGGTTGGCCGAGTGCTGGCCGTCCATGAGGATGGACAGCACGCGGCCCTCGCGCAGTCCGCGCAGGGCGCGGGCCGCGTCGCGCACCGAGGTCGGCGCCAGCACCTCGAAGCGCACGCCGAGCCGGTCGGCCGACGCCTGCCAGGCCGAGAGGCCCTGGCGCTGCATGTCGGGCGTGGCGTACAGCATGACCGTGGCGCCCTCCTCGGCCAGCGTCAGCGGCACGAACGGGAACGGCCCGATGTGCAGGCTGCACACCACCACGCCGCGCCGTTCGCGCAGGCAGGCGCGCAGCGGCGAGCGGTGGAGCACGGTGTCGGCGCCGCGGCCGCGGCCGACGTCGGCCATGTCCAGCCGCAGGTGCTCGGTGGCCACGAGGTGGCGGCGCGTGAACGCCCGGCGCCAGGCGCCGCTCTCGCGCGGGAAGCTGGCCGCGATCATGACCACGATGAGCCGCTTCATGCGGGCGAGGGGCCCCCAGCCCAGGCGCACGGCGGCCGACGTCAAGCCGAGGCGCACGGCCATCGGCAGCCAGCGCAGGAACGGCACGGCGCGATGGCGCCGGTCGCCGAGCGGGCGGCCGGCGAGGTCGTCGGCCAGGTAGCCGCCGTCACGCCCCTCGACCGGCGCCAGGTTGAGCGCCGCGACGACGAGCGTGGCGGCGATCGAGGGCAGCATCGCCGCGGATCCCGAGACCAGCGTGGCGGCCGCCAGCACCGCCGCGAACAGCAGCTGCCCGTGCGCGCCGGCCAGGTCCACGCGGACGCGCTCCCCTCGCGCCAGGCGCTCCATGCCCGGCAGTTCGGCGCGCAGGTGCCAGCGACGCCCGGTGATGAACGAGATGGCGCCCGGCCGTCCGCCCGCGGCGGCGAGCGCCGCGGCGTGCATCGCCTCGTGGGCGACCAGGGAGGCGAGCACGGCGAGCGGGGCGAGCAGCCAGGCCCGGGCGTCGAGCCATGCGGCGGGCGCCGCCCCATGCGCCGCCAGGGCGCGGACCACCGCCGCGGCCGCGACGATCGCGGCGAGCGGCATGCCCCAGCGGGACGCCAACGGCGCGAGCGCTCGCGCGAGCCGCGCCGTGCCGGCGGCGTCGATCAGCGTCACGAGCCGCCCGCGGACGGGCGCGGCCGCGGCCGAGTCGCGCGTCAGGCCGGGCGCGACGAGCACGCGCTCGACCAGCTCGCGGGCCTGTTCCGCGGCGACCGCGCGCCCGGTCCTCCGCGACAGCAGGCCGGCCAGTTCGGGGTAGGAGATGCGGCCGTCCAGGTGCTCGAGCAGCCAGCGGGCAT
>CAZMQP010000276.1:3676-3989 GCA_964568385.1 uncultured bacterium | reverse complement strand
AGCCTCGCGCAGCAGATGGGGCTCGAGCTGGCCGAGGCGAAGGCATTCATCGAGAGCTACTTCACCGTGTACGCCGGAGTGCGCCGCTATCTCGACCGCACGCTCGAGGAGGCGCGCGAGCGCGGCTTCGTGCAGACGCTGCTCGGCCGCCGCCGCTACCTGCCGCAGCTGCGCGGCGGCGGGCTCGAGCGCAGCCTCGCCGAACGCGCGGCCATCAACACGCCCATCCAGGGTTCGGCCGCCGACCTCGTCAAGCTGGCCATGCTGCGCGTGCACGCGGCGCTCGTCCGGCGCGGCTCGGGAGCGCGCATGC
>CAZMQP010000276.1:0-3666 GCA_964568385.1 uncultured bacterium | reverse complement strand
TGCTGCAGATCCACGACGAGCTGCTGCTCGAGTGCCCGGCGGCGGAGGCGCCGGCGATCCGGACGCTGGTGCAGCGCGAGATGGAGGGCTGCTTCGCGCTCTCCGTGCCCCTCACCGTCACGGTGGGCGAGGGCGGGACCTGGTTCGATGTCCACTGACCCCGGCGCCCGCAAGCCGCCCGAGCCGCCCGACGCCCGCGCCCGGCCCCGCCGCGTGTCGCCCACCGACCGCCTGTGCCTCATCGGACTCGTGGGCCGGGCCGGCAGCGGCAAGAGCACCGTGGCCCGCGCGCTCGCCGCGCGCGGCGCCGTGATCATGGACGCCGACCGCATCGGGCACCTGGTCACCGACACCGACCCCGACGTGCGGCAGGGACTGATCGCCGAGTACGGGCCGCAGGTGTACCGCACCGGCGGCGTGCTCGACCGCGCGCAGGTCGCCGCGCGGGTGTTCACGGACGCCGCCGCGCTGCAGCGGCTCAACCAGCTCGTCCACCCGCGCATCCTCGCGCACCTCCGCACCTCGCTCGACGCGCTGCGCGAACGCGGCGCCCGCGGCCCGGTGGTGATCGACGCCGCGCTCATGATCGACTGGGGCTTCGAGCGCGAGTGCGACGAGGTGTGGGCCGTGGTCGCACCCGAGCCGCTGCAGATCGGCCGTCTCGTCGGCGGCCGCGGCCTGACCGAGGCGGACGCGCGCGCACGCCTGGCGCGGCAGCGCACCAACGCCGAGTTCGCCGCCGCGGCCGACGAGGTGCTCGTGAACGACGGCGCCGAAGCGAAGCTGGAGGCGCTGGCCGTCGCGGCCCTGGGCCGGGCGCTGGAGCGCCGGGGGCTCGCGTGAACGCGTTCCTGGCGCTGTGGCTGCGGCTCGGCGCGTGGCTGCGGGCCCGGTCGGACCGCCACCGCACGCCCGCGCCCGGCGCCGAGCAGGCCGCTGCCCTGCTGACGCAGGCGCTCGCCGAGGACGACGCCGCGCGCCGCGTGGCGCGCCTGCGCGAGGCGCTCGCCGCGGGGGAGCGCCTCGCGGGCGAGCCGGGCGACGTCGTGGTGATGGAGGCCTCGCTCCACCTCGGCGAGCGCCTGCGCGCCGACGGCGCGCGCGACGAGGCGCACGCGCACCTGTCGCGCGCGCTGGAGCGCAGCTTCCGCGTGCCCGACCCGGTCGGGCGGCACCGCCGCGCCGGCGTGCTCACGCGCCTCGGCATCCTGGCGCAGGAGGATGGCCAGCTCGACCAGGCGCGGCTGCGCTACGAGGAGGCGCTGGCGCTCGGAGCCGACGCCGACGGATCGCTGCTGCTCGGCATGCTGACGCAGGCGGCCTTCAACCTCGGGCTGCTCGAGAGCGAACTCGGCCACGAGCGGCAGGCGGAGGGCCGCTGGGAGCAGGCGGTCGAGATGGGGACGCGCTCCGGACATGCGAGCGGCTGGGACCCGGCCGCGATCGCCGCCTTCAACCTGGGCCACCTGCATGTGCGCCGCGGTGAGCCCGCGCGCGCGCGGGCGCGGCTCGAGTCGGTGGCGCCGATGGGCGAGGCGAGCGGCACGCCGCTCGGGAGGATGGCGGTGGCCAAGGCGGCGCTGGCGCTGGCGACGCTGGCCGAGCGCGACGCGCTGCTCGGCGAGGCCGTGGCGGCACGCCACTACGAGCGCGCGCTCGCGCTGGGCCGCGACTCCAGCCTGCCCGAGACGCGTCTCGCCGCCGTGCAGGCCTCGCTCGGACTCGGCGAGTACCGCGTGCATGCCGGCCGCATCGACGAGGCCGTGCCGTTCTATCGCGACGCGCTGCGGCTCACCTCCGGGTGCGAGCCCGAGGCGGCCGCGCGTTTCTCGGTGCTGGCCCAGCTGCGGCTCGGCCAGGCGCTCGCCGAGACCGGCGAGCGCGAGGAGTCGGCGCTGCGCCTGCGCGGCGCGTTCGCCGCCGGACGCGGCTCGGCCGATCCCACCGTGCGCGAGTGGGCGGGGCAGGCGGCCTGCAACCTGCACCGCGTGCTCGGCTCGCTCGACCGCTGGGACGAGGCGCGCGCGCTCGCGGCCGAGACGCGCGCCTTCACCCGCACGCTCGAGAGCGGCATCGGCCGTGCGCTCGACGCCGCCGCCGCCTACGCGCAGGCGTTCCAGTCGCTGCACGACGGCGACCCGGCCACCGCCCGCGCCGGACTCGCCGAGGTGGCGCGGCTCGGCCGCTCGAGCGGGCACGAGGTGGGCGAGCGCGTCGCCGTGGATGCGCTGCTGCTCGCCGGGCACCTCGACCGCCAGGCGGCGCGATGGCCCGAGGCGGCCTCGGTGCTGCGCGAGGCGATCGGGCTGCTGCGCGAGCGCCGCGGCCCCGAGGTGGACGCGCTGACGGCGATGGCGCAGGTGCACCTGGGGCATGTGCGCATGTCGCAGGAGCGCGCCTTCGATGCGCAGCAGGACTACACGCAGGCGCTCGAGCGCGGGCGCGCCAGCGGTCAGCCGGCCGGGCGAGCGGCGGCGGCCAACGCCGCGCTCAACCTGGGCGCGATGCTGGCGGGCGAGGTGCCCGAGTCGGTCCAGCGCGAGCACTTCGAGAGCGCCCGGGCGCTCGGGCGCGCCAGCGGCACGCCGCTGGGCGAGGAGGTGGCGCGGCAGGCCGAGCAGGCGATCGAGCGGCTCGCGGCGGGGGAGCAGGAAGGCGAGAGCGGCGAGGATGGCGAGCCCGCGGGCTGAGAGGGGGGCGGAGTCCGTCGGCGCGAGCGCTCCTCGACGGCCCCGGCGCGAGAGGACCGCGATCTGTGGGCGAGCGTCCCGCGCCAACGCTCGGCCAGGAACTCCAGTCCGCAGCAGGCGGACCCGGTGACGCTCCGCCCCGCTCCCCGTTCTCATGTGCAGGCCGACGGCCTGCGTTGCGGCTTCGCCCGCGCAGGCACCGGCCGCGCGCACGTCACCCGCGCCTCGAGCGGTGTGTCGCTGCTGCCCGTCCTCGCATCTCGGTCCGAGCGCCGCTCGCGCTCGCGCCCCGCTCGCGCTTCCGCCGCATGAAGCCCTCGCCGAACGTGCGCTCGGCCGCGTGCTGGTTGTGCGCGCGGCACAGCAGCCGCAGGTTGGCCGCTGTGCTCGCACCCCCCCTCGCCACGGGCACGACGTGATCGAACTCGAGCCGCACGTCCGAGTCGCAGCGCCGCCCTGCCTCGCTCACGAACGTGCAGCGGCCGCCGTCGCGCTCCCAGACGGCGCCGCGGACGGCCGCCGGGATGTGGCGCCCCTCGGGGCCGGCCGCAGCCGCGCGCGCCGGACGGCTGCGCGCCGACTTCGCGAACCGCCGCTTCTCGAGCTGCTCGACGAGCGCCGCGGCCGCTCGCTTGAGGACCTGCGACAGGTCGCCCGAGGGCACGGCATGTCCGAGCAGTGCCTGAGCATAGCGCAGCAGGTCGTGCGTCTCCTCGTCGATCGACGCGGTCAGCGAGACGCGCCCGGAGCCGATCGGCGTGAGGCGCGCACGGGTGGATGCCGCATCGACTCCCCCCGGGGAGGGCTGGCCGGGAGCGGTCAGGACGAGGGCCGGTCCCGCGGCCCGCTCGCCGACCGAGCCGGAACCCCCTGCGTCCGCCGCATCACATTCCCTTTCCACTGGCCCCGGGGCCAGTGGACCGGCGTGCCCGCCCGCTGGCCCCGGGGCCAGGGAACCGGCGGGCCCGCCTGCTGG
>CAZMQP010000275.1:0-4026 GCA_964568385.1 uncultured bacterium | reverse complement strand
GCAGTGATCGCAGGGGAGGGCGGCGCGAGCCGCCCTCCCGCTGCACCCCGGCCCGGCACTCCGGGCCGGACCACCGACGAGGGTGACGGACGAGGGCGCAGGTGAGGAGGCCGAGGATGCAGCGCGAGGAAGCGGGTTTCACGCTGATCGAGCTGATGATCGTCGTCGTGATCATCGGGATCCTGGCGGCGATCGCCATCCCGAACTTCATCGCGATGCAGGATCGCGCCAAGGAAGGCTCGACCAAGTCGAACATGCACAGCTTCCAGCTCGCCGCCGAGGACTGGGGCGTGGACCACGATGCGTTCTACGCCTCGCACGCGGACAGCGTCGCCAGCCGTCTGCCGCGGGTGACCTACCAGTTCCGCAATCCGTTCGACAAGTCCGTCGGCAGCGGCAATGCGTACGAGGACCAGGGCGCGTGGGTGACCCCGATCGCGACCTCGGGCAAGGCGGGCATCGTCGCCTACAGCGACTCGCTGACCCGCTACTACCAGATCGTCGGCCACGGCAAGCGCGAGGACTTCAACATCGTGCTCTCCAGCGGGGCCAACTGACGATGCGGCGTGAGGGCGCGGCCGGCGGAGGCTCGCACGGCTTCACGCTGATCGAGCTGATGATCGTGGTCGTCATCATCGGGATCCTGGCGACCATCGCCATCCCCAACTTCATCGCCATGCAGGACCGCGCCCGTGAGGGCGCCGTCAAGTCGAACATGCACACCTTCCAGCTGGCGAGCGAGGACTACGCGGTGCAGTACGACAGCCGCTACGCCACCTCGGCCGTCACGGTGGTGGCGCGCTCGCCGGCGCTCGGAGGCAATTTCCGCAAT
Source organism: uncultured bacterium (assembly GCA_964568385.1). GTDB lineage: Bacteria > Eisenbacteria > RBG-16-71-46 > RBG-16-71-46 > RBG-16-71-46 > CADEFY01. Next base: position 3,194 of record CAZMQP010000275.1, on the reverse strand, counting down.
CCGTTCGACCGCACGGTCGGCCTGAACAACGCCTACCGGAACCAGGCCGCGTGGACGCGGCCGCTGGCGGTGGGGGCGACCAAGGCGGGCATCGTCGCCTACGGCGACTCGGCCTCGGCCCAGTACCAGATCGCCGGCCGCGGCAAGACCGGCGACCTGCCCCTCGTCCTGCTCGGCGTGAACTGAGCCCGGCCGGGGCCGGCCGGACCGGGGTCCCCGGGCCCGCCTCTGGCGGCACGCAGGTTGCAATCCCTGAGGCGCCGGTGCCGCTCCACGACGGGGCGTGCCGCGACAAGGTTGTCGCTCAAGGACTTGCGCCGCCGAGCGCGGTGGAGGGAGCCCCCCGACCCATGACGCCTCCGACCAATCACGTTGCAGAACGGCCGGACCCTGACCGTTCCGCCGTGCGGGATGCCCGGTCGCGGCACGAGGCCGCCGTCTCGATCGAAGGGCTGAGCAAGGTCTATCGCCACCCGTGGACCCTGCGCACCATCGTCGGGCTCGAGCCGCTCGACCTGAGCGTCGCCCGCGGCGAGGTGTTCGGCTACCTGGGCCCCAACGGCGCCGGCAAAACGACGACGCTCAAGATCCTCACCGGGCTCCTCAAGCCGACGGCCGGAGGCGCCTGGATCCTCGGCGAGTCCATCGAGCGGGTGCGCAGCCGCGCCCGGCTCGGGTTCCTGCCGGAGCAGCCCTACTTCTTCGATCATCTCAACGGCATCGAGTACCTGGAGTTCGCCGCCCGGCTGTCGGGACTGGCGGCGCACCCGGCGACCGCTGCGGCGCGCGAGTGGTTCGGGCGCGTCGGGCTCGGCGGCCGTGAGCGGCTCGCGCTGCGCAAGTACTCCAAGGGCATGCTGCAGCGGCTCGGCCTGGCGGCGGCGCTGGTGCACGCGCCCGACGTCGTCATCCTCGACGAGCCCATGAGCGGCCTCGATCCGTTCGGGCGCCGCGACGTCCGCGACCTCATCCTCGAGCAGCGGCAGCGCGGCGCCACGGTGTTGTTCTCGTCTCACATCCTGCCGGACGTGGAACTGCTGTGCGACCGCGTCGCCATCCTGCTCAAGGGCCGCCTGGAGCGTGTCGCCACCGTGGGCGAGCTCACCGACGCCGGCGGCGACCGCATCGAGATCCGCTGCGCGGGCCGGCCGCTCACCGAGTGGCCCGCCGAGTGGGCCGCCCATCTGCAGCGGCGCGAGGGGCCGGGCGAGACGGTGTTCGTGCTCGACCAGCCGGCCCGGCTGCAGGCGGTGCTCGCGCATCTGGTGCAAGGGCGGGTCGAGGTGCGGGCGGTCACGCCGCACCGCCGCTCGCTCGAGGAACTGTTCATGGCGGCGGCCCAGGATGCGGCCTTCCACGCCCAGCCGGCCCCGCCGCAGCGGAGGTCCGCATGATCGCGCTGCTGATCGCACAGAACACGTTCCGCGAGGCCATCCGTGACCGCGTGCTGGCCGGCGTGCTCGGGATGGGCCTGGCGCTGCTGGCGCTGACCCAGCTGGCCCGCCCGCTGGCCATGGGGGAGGGGCTGCGCCTGAGCGTGGACCTGGGGCTCTCGAGCGTGTCGCTGCTCGGGCTCGTCGTGGTGCTGCTGGTCGGGACGAGCCTCGTGGGCAAGGAGATCGAGCGCCGCACCATCTTCAACCTGCTGTCCCGCCCGCTGCCGCGGCCCGTCTACCTGGTCGGTAAGTGGGCCGGGCTGACGCTGTCGCTGTGGGCGGTGTCGGCCTGCCTCGGGCTCGCGCTGTGGGGCGTGCTCGCCCTGCAGGGGCATCCCGAGTTCGCGCTTCCGGTGGCGCAGGCGGTGTACCTCGCCGGCCTCGAGCTCAGCGTGATCACGGCCATCGCCACGATGTTCTCGGCGCTCTCGACGCCGGTGCTGTCCGCGCTCTACACGCTCGGCGCGTTCCTCGCGGGGCAGTGGGCCGGCGACCTGCGCACGTTCGCGGCGAAGGCGCCGGAGGTCGTGCGTGTCACGCTCGAGACCGCGGCGAACCTGGTGCCGAACCTGAACCTCTTCAACATGCGCACCCTCGCCGCCGAGGGGATGCCCACGACGCCCGAGCACCTCGCCATCGCCACCACCTACGCCCTGCTCTACGCGGGCTGCGTGCTGGCGCTGGGGGCCGCGGCGTTCGAGTCGCGGGACTTCCGGTGAGCCGTCTGCCGCGCTGGACGGCGCTCCGCCGGCGCATGCTGGCGGCCTGGGCGGTGGCGCTCGCGCTGGGCGCGGGCGCGTTCCTGCTCGCGGCCCACGCGGCGCGCGCGCTGCCGCAGCCCTCGCCGCTCGAGGAACTGGCGTACTACCCGTCGGGGCACGCGCTGCGGCCGGCCACCCTCGGGCATGCGGAGACCGCGGCCGACCTCGCGTGGATCCGCGCCGTCCAGTACTACGGCGAGCATCGCCAGACCGACAACCGCTTCCAGCACCTCGACCATGTGTTCGACATCCTGACCACGCTGGCGCCGCGGTTCGAGAGCGCCTACGTCTTCGGCGCGTTCGCGCTCGCCCAGGAAGGCCGGGACTTCGAGCGCGCCTACGCCCTGCTCGAGAAGGGCATCGCCGCCAACCCGCGGTCCGGCCGGCTCGCCTTCGAGATGGGGTTCCTTCACTACGTGCGCCCGGGCGGCCGTGACCTGCCCCGCGCGGCCGAGTGGTTCGAACAGGCCGCGCGCCTGCCGGACGGCCCCCCCAACGCCAGCCGCTTCGCCGCCTTCTCCCGCCAGCACAGTGGCGACCTCGTGGTGGCGCACCTGCTGTGGAAGGGGGTCCACGACTCCACCCCCAACCCCATGCTCCGGGACATCGCCCGGCGCGAGATGGACCGCATCCAGGAGGCCCTCGAAACGGGCCGCCGGGAGCGGGCGGTCTCCAAGCTGACCACGCCCGTGGTGCTGTTCAAGCGGAACGAGGGCCCCTGAGGCGCAAGGGCAGGTTGCACGGCGCCGTGAAGAAAGCGCTTCAGATTCCACCGCAACAGGACGAAAGCAGGGAAGGCAGGCAGGGTGGGGACCGCTCCGGTCCTGCGCCCTCGAGGTCGCGGACGCACGCCTCCGGATGCACGCCGGTGAGCATGCCGCCCAGGACCCGCACCGCATCCTAGGGAGTGAACCATGCTCTTCGGCAAGAAGCAGTCGCTCGTCGGTCTGGACATCGGGAGCCACACCGTCAAGGTGGTGGAACTCGAGCTGCAGTC
>CAZMQP010000274.1:0-4035 GCA_964568385.1 uncultured bacterium | reverse complement strand
ACCTACGCCTCGGCCGCCAGCCTCTACGAGGTCGGCTTCAACCACTTCTTCCGCGGCAAGGACGACGGCGGCTCGGGCGACCAGATCTTCTTCCAGGGGCACGCCGCGCCGGGCATCTACTCGCGCGCCTTCCTCGAGGGCCGCATCAGCGAGGACCGGCTCGACCACTTCCGCCGCGAGTCGCGCGGCGCCGGGCTCTCCAGCTACCCGCACCCGCGCCTGATGCCGGACTTCTGGGAGTTCCCCACGGTGTCCATGGGCCTCGGGCCCATCAACGCCATCTACCAGGCGCGCTTCAACCGCTACCTGGCCGCGCGCGGCATCGCCGACACCTCGAACTCGCGCGTGTGGGCGTTCCTCGGCGACGGCGAGATGGACGAGGTCGAGGCGCAGGGCGCCCTGACCGTGGCCGCGCGCGAGGGGCTCGACAACCTCACGTTCGTGGTCAACTGCAACCTGCAGCGGCTCGACGGGCCGGTGCGCGGCAACGGCAAGATCATCCAGGAGCTCGAGGCGCTGTTCACCGGCGCCGGTTGGAACGTGATCAAGGTGGTGTGGGCGCGTGAGTGGGACGCCCTGCTGGCGCAGGACTACGACGGCGCGCTGGTGGACGCCATGAACGACACCGTGGACGGCGAGTGGCAGAAGTACGTCGTCGAGTCGGGCGCCTACATCCGTGAGCACCTGTTCGGACGCTCCCCGAGCCTGGTCAAGATGGCCGAGTCGCTCACCGACGACCAGATCAAGCACCAGCGCCGCGGCGGGCACGACTACCGCAAGGTGCACGCGGCCTACGCCGCCGCCACGGCGACGCACGGCCGGCCGTCGGTCGTGCTGGCCAAGACGGTCAAGGGCTGGACGCTGGGCAGCGGCGCCGAGGCCCGCAACATGACGCACCAGAAGAAGAAGCTCGACGTCGAGGAGCTGCGCACGTTCCGCGACCGGCTGCAGCTGCCGATCTCCGACCGCAAGCTCGAGGATGCGCCCTTCTTCCATCCCGGCCCCGACAGCCCCGAGGTGCAGTACCTGCTCGAGCGGCGGCGGGCGCTGGGCGGCTGCGTGCCCAAGCGGGTCGTGCGCGTGAAGCCCATGCCCAAGCCGCCCGCCAAGCACTTCACCGAGTTCGACGGCGGCACCGGGGCCAACCAGCTCGTCTCGACCACCATGGTGTTCGGCAAGCTGCTGCGGAACCTGCTGCGCGACACCGACTACGGCAAGCGCGTCGTGCCCATCATCCCCGACGAGGCGCGCACGTTCGGCATGGAGGTGCTGTTCCGCGAGATCGGCATCTATGCGCCGTTCGGCCAGCGCTACGAGCCGGTGGACTCCAAGGTGGTGCTGTCCTACACGGAGAAGGCGGACGGCCAGCTGCTGGAGGAGGGCATCACCGAGGCGGGCTCCATGGCGTCGTTCACGGCGGCGGGCACCAGTCACGCCACGCACGGCCAGACCATGATCCCGTTCTACATCTTCTACTCGATGTTCGGCTTCCAGCGCACGATGGACCTGATCTGGGCGTTCGGCGACGCGCGCGGCCGCGGCTTCCTGCTCGGCGCCACCGCGGGCCGCACGACGCTGAACGGCGAGGGGCTGCAGCACGAGGACGGGCACAGCCTGCTGCTCGCCTCGGCGGTGCCCAACTGCGTCGCCTACGACCCGGCGTTCGCCTACGAGCTGGCGACCATCGTCCAGGACGGCCTGCGCCGCATGTACGTGGACCAGGAGGACATCTTCTACTACCTGGCCCTCTACAATCAGGACTACGCGCAGCCCAAGCGCCCCGAGGGCGTGGACGAGGGCATCCTCAAGGGCCTCTACCGCTACCGCGCCGCCGAGGGCAGGCACGCGCTGAAGGCGCAGCTGTGGGGCAGCGGTCCGCTGCTGCTGCAGGCGCTGCGGGCGCAGGAGATGCTGGGCGAGAAGTGGGGCGTCGCCGCCGACGTCTGGAGCGCCACCAGCTACTCGATGCTCCGCAATGACGCGCTGAGCGTCGAGCGCTGGAACCGCCTGCATCCGACCGAGACGCCGCGCGTGCCCTACGTGACGCAGGCGCTGGCCGGCTGCGAGGGCCCGGTCGTGGCCACCAGCGACTGGATGAAGTCGGTGGGCGACATGCCGGCGCGCTGGGTGCCCAACCGCTTCGTCGCGCTCGGCACCGATGGGTTCGGCCGCAGCGACACGCGCGAGGCGCTCCGCCGCCACTTCGAGATCGATGCCGAGCACCTGGTGGTGGCCACGCTCCACGCGCTGCACCAGGACGGCAAGCTCAAGGCCGAGGTCGTGGCCAAGGCCATCCGCGAGTACGGGCTCGAACCGGACGTGACCGACCCGCGCGACGCTTGAGCCCGTTCTCCGATCCGGCCGTGCATGGGACCCACCGGGACGCCTCCCGGTGGGTCCTCGTGCGTGCGGGGACGCCGTGCCCGCCGCGCTGATCGCGCTCGTCGTGGTCGCGGCCCTGGCCGCGACCGGCCTCGCCTACGACACCTGGGTCCGCCGGCGCCATCCGGCGCGCGGCCGCATCCTCGAGACCACCGACGGCACGCGCCACGCGATCGACGCCGGAAGGGGTGAAGCGCTCGTGCTGCTGCACGGGGCCAACGGCACCGCCGCCGACTTCTCCGCCGAACTGATCGACGACCTGGCGCGCGACTTCCGGGTCATCGTCCCCGACCGGCCCGGGCACGGCCACAGCCGCCGCTCGGTGACCGGCCGGCTGGACCTGGCGGGCGAGGCGCGAGCCGTGCTCGCGCTGCTCGACGCGCTCGGCCTGCAGCGCGCGCACCTGCTGGGGCACAGCTACGGCGGCGCCCTGGCGCTGCGCCTCGCGCTCGAGGCGCCCGGCCGCGTCCGCAGCGTGCTCGCGGTGGCGCCCATCGGCCGCGTCGTGGGCGGCACCCGCGTGTGGGTCGGGCTCGCCGGGCTCGGGGTCCTGGCTGACGCCGGTGTGCTGGTGCTGGGTGTGCCGGTCGGCCGCTTCGCCTCGCCGGGTACCCGGGTGGACGCCTGGCACCCCGAACCGCCGCCGGCGGGCTGGGCGGCCTCGCGTGCGTTCCCTCTCTCTCCGCTCCAGATCCAGGCCTCGCTCGGCAACCTGCGGGCGCTGGCGCGGGACCTCGCGCACCTGCGGCGGGACCTGCCGGCGCTGCGCGTGCCGGCCCGCATCCTCGCGGCCGAGTCCGACCGCATCACCCCGCCCGGCGAGAACGCCGAGGCGCTGGCCGAGGCGGGCGGCCTGCCGCTCGAGCGCGTCCCGGGCGCGGGCCACTGGGTCCTGCGCACGCACGCGCCCCTCGTGGCGGCGCGCCTGCGGGCGCTGGCCGAGGCGGCCCGTTCGCCGGAGGGGGTTCGGGCGTAGGGAGGGTGTATGCGCCTCCCACGACGGTTCCACGCGACGGCACTCGGCGCCTGCTTGTATGCTCGGGAGTGGAAGCCCCGCCCCCTCCTTCCCGAGGTGCCTGCTTGCCTTCCCCCGCCCCCGCGCCCGAACCGGGGAACGAACTCCTCGTCACGACCGAACTCCTGCAGCGCGCCAAGTCCGGCGATGCGCGAGCACTCGAGTCGCTCATGGCGCGCTACCTCCCCCGGCTCCAGCGCTGGGCGAGCGGCCGGCTGCCGATGCGCGCTCGATCGCTCGCCGACACCCACGACCTCGTGCAGGAGACGCTGATGCGCACGGTGCAGGGCCTCGACCGCATCGAGGTGCGGGGCCCGGGCGGCTTCCAGGCGTACGTGCGGCAGGCGGTGCTGAACCGCATCCGCGACCAGGTGCGCTACGCCGACCGCCGGCCGGGCCCCGACGGACTGCCCGAGGATCTGCACGACGCCTCCCCCACTCCGCTCGACCTCGCGATCGGGGCCGATGTCGTCCAGCGCTACGAGCGCGCCCTGCAGGCGCTGGGCGAGGAGGAGCGGGAACTGCTGCATCTGCACATCGAGCTGGACTTCGACTACGCGGAGATCGCGGCGATGACCGGCCGGCCGAGCCGGGACGCGGTCCGCATGGCGGTCCAGCGCGCGCTGCGCCGCCTCGCC
>CAZMQP010000273.1:0-4039 GCA_964568385.1 uncultured bacterium | reverse complement strand
GGCGTTCTGCAGCAGCACGCCGACGCGCTCGCGGATCTTGCTGAACTGCTTGGCCGGGTCCACGCCGAACACCGAGACCTCGCCCTCCTGCGGCGCCAGCAGTCCGAGGATGTGGTAGAGGAGCGTGCTCTTGCCGCAGCCGTTGGGACCCAGGATCACCACGCGCTCGCCCGGCTCGACCACGAAGTCGAGCCCGCACAGGTGCACCATGGTGCGGTCGGGGTACGTGTGGCGCACGCACGAGACGCGCACGATGGGCGGCGCGCTCACACCCGCCACCGCGTCCACAGCAGCACGGCGCACAGCGCGGCCCACAGCCCCACGCCCAGCACCACCAGGTCGGCGCGCGTGAACTCGAGGTAGTGGCGGCAGCCGCAGATGCGGCCCGAGTGCCCGCGCAACAGCATGGTCTGGTAGAGGCGCTGGCTGCGGTCGAAGCTCGACAGCACCATCGTGCCCACCGCCTCCCCGAGCTGCGCGTAGCGCCGGCGGCCGCGCTGGTGGATGGCGCCGCGCAGCACCAGCGCCCGCCACAGCCGCTCGGTGCGCGACATCAGCGCGAACACCGCGCGGTAGGTGAGGAACAGCGTGTCCGCCACCACCCGCGGCAGCAGGCGCGAGAGCGGCGCGAACAGGTCGGGATACGGCGTCGTGCTCACCAGCCACACGGCCGTCAGGCTCGCCACCATCGGACGCATCAGGCGCACGAACGGACCATGGGGCGTGCCCGCCCAGGTGGCGATGACGAACACGAGCGAGAAGAAGAACGGCGCGGCGGCGGCGGCGCCGACCAGGCGCAGCGGCACGCGGGCGGTCAGGCACAGCGCGAGCACCGTGACGAGCAGGGCCAGCAGCAGCATCCACGACGACGAGAACACCGCCAGGGCCACCATCAGGCCGGCCAGCAGCAGCTTGCCCAGCGCGCTCGAGCGGTGCCAGGTGGAGCGGCCCGAGCTGGCGAGGTAGTCGATCTGCGCGAACGTGTTGATCACGCCGGCGGGGTCTCCGAGCGGGTGGGCCGGGCGGCCTCGGGCCCGGGCAGCAGGTCGGGGCGGACGCGCCCCAGGAAGCCGCCCAGACCATACGCGAGCAGTGCCTCGACGGCGACCGCCGCGGCCAGCGACGGCAGGAGCAGCGTGGCCAGCACGCCGAGCTGCAGGAACTGCAGCACGTCGTGCACGTCGTGGTTGAGCAGCGCCGAGGGCCGCAGCCGGACGCTCGCCCACAGGATGGCGATCCACGCCGCGGTCGACAGCAGCTGCGAGAGGGCCGTGGCCGCCGCCATCGCCCGCGCCGCCCCCAGCGTCGCGACGAAGCGCAGGTAGAGCCAGCGCGCGAGCACGGCCCCCGCGGCGAGCACGAGCGTGTTGAGCCCGATCACCGTGAAGCCGCCCTGCCCGAGCAGCGCCAGGATGACGGTCACCACCAGGCTCACCTGCACCGCCGCCGCCCAGCCCAGCAGCACGCCCACGGGGCCGGCCAGCGTCATGCAGTAGTGGAATCCGGCCACGGGCACGGGAATGGCCATCACCGCCAGCATCAGCCCGCCGAGCGCGCTCTGGTAGGCGATCTGCTGCGGTCCGGCGCGGCGCGAGCCGGCCACCGAGAGGCCCGCGAGCACGGTGGCGAGGAACAGCCCGAGCAGCCAGAGCGCGGGCGGCAGGATGCCGTCGGGGATGTGGAGATGGGACATGTCGGGGAGCCTGCCAGGTCGCGGGGTCGGGGTGGCGGGTGGACCGGCGCACTCTACCGCACCCCCTCCCCGCCGGTCGCCGCGCCCCTCAGGGGGCCCAGGCCAGCACCGCGCCGCGGGCGAGGGCCCCTGCCTCGCGCAGGGCGGCGAGCGCCGCCTCGAACGTGGCGCCGGTGGTGATGACGTCGTCCACCAGCAGCACGCGGCGGCCCCGCAGCGCCCCCGGCTCGCCCACCTCGAACGCACCCGCCATCGCGGTGCGGCGCTCGCGTTCGCGGCGGCCCGCCTGCGGCGGTGTGGCGCGCACGCGCCGCAGCGCACCCTGGAGCCGCGGTGCAGGCAGCGCGTGCGCCAGCGCGTCCGCCAGCGCGCCGCTCGCGTCCACGCCGCGCTCGCGCAGGCGAGCCGGATGGTGCGGCATCGCCAGCACCAGGTCGGCGGCTCGGGCCCCGGCCGGCAGCGCCGCGAGCAGCGCCTCGCCGCGGGCGCGGGCGAGCCGCGGGCGGGCGTCGTACTTGAGCGCGTGCACCAGCGCGCGCGCGCGGGCCTCGAACAGCCACGCCGCGTGCACGGTCATGCCCGGGTGGCGGCGGCAGCCGTGCGGATCGCGCTGCTCGAGCAGGCAACGCGCGCACAGCGGCCGCTCGATGCGGGGGATCGCGGCGAGGCAGGCGCCGCAGAGCGCGTGCTCGGGCGGGGCCGGAACACCGCAGCCCGGACAGCGCTGCGGCAGCACGAGGTCGAGCGCGTCGGCGGCGGCGCCCCGCAGCGGGCGGAGCAGTCGCTCGGCGAGGCCGGGTGCGGCACCGGGGGTCGGGCGGGGGCGCCCGGCGCTCAGCGCGGCCACCCCACGGCGGCGGCGAGCGGTTCGAGCGGCACCTCGCGGCCGAACCACAGTGACAGCGAGCGCCGCGCCTGATGCACGAGCAGGCCCAGTCCGTCCACGGCCTCGCGCCCGTCGGCCCGTGCGCGGCGCACCCAGGCGGTCAGCTCGGCGCCGTACACGAGGTCCACGAGGCAGGCGCCGCGATTGACGCGGTCGAGCGGCACCGGAGGCTCGCCCTCGCCGAGCGGCGTGCAGTTGACGACCACGGTCGCCTCGGCCAGCGCGTCCCCCTCCTCGTCGCTCCGCCATCCCAGGAATCGCGTGTCGAGCCCGTCCCCCCACGCGAATCGCGACTCGGCGGGACGCCGCGCGCTCACGGTGACCGCGCGGCAGCCCGCCCACTCGAGCGCCAGTGCCAGGCTGCGCGCCGAACCGCCCGCGCCCAGCAGCACGACGCGCTCGCGTTCGGGGTCGCGCCGCAGTTCGCGCAGCAGGTCCACGAAACCCGGGCCGTCGGTGGTGTCGCCGTACCAGCCGTCCGCGGCGAAGACGACCGTGTTGACCGAGCGCGAGCGCTCGGCGGCCAGCGAGGCGCGGGCGACGGCGTCACGGGCCGCCTCCTTGAGCGGGGTCGTCACGTTGCAGCCGGCGAAACCCTGCGCCGCCAGCGAGGCAAGCCGCTCGGACAGTTCGGCCGCCGGCGTGCGGAGGGCGTGCGACTCGACGGCGATGCCGAGCGCGGCGCCGCCGGCGCGGTGCAGGTCGGGCGAGCGGCTGTGGTCGATCGGGTCGCCGAGGACGGCGAGCCGGACGCTCATGGCGCCGGCGCTCCCGCACGATCGCCGCGCTGCAGGCGCAGGATCATGAGCGCGCTGAAGAGCGCGATCGCCACGCTGGTGAGCTGGCTCTCGGTGAGCCCGAACGCGCCGAGGCGCAGCAGCACGGCGTCGGCCTCCCAGGCGCGAGTCATGTCGATCGGGATGCGGACGAGCGCGAACAGCGCCAGGAACAGCCACAGCAGCACGCCCGGCGTGCGCAGGCGCGTGCGCAGCAGCCAGACGAGTCCGAACAGCAGCAGGCCGGCCGCGGCGTTGTAGAGCTGCGAGGGGTGCACCGGCACGGCGCCGAACTCGAGCTGGGCGAAGGAGCCCGGCGGGAACATCACCCCGAGCGGGCCGTCGGTGGGCCGCCCGTGGCAGCAGCCGTTGAGGTGGCAGCCGACGCGCCCGAACGCCGTCCCCAGCGCCAGCGCCGGGGTCAGCGCGTCGGCCACGAGCCAGCGCGGCAGGCCGAAGCGCGTCGCCGCCAGCAGTCCGGCCAGCGTGCCCGCGGTGACGCCGCCGTACAGCGTCAGGCCGCCCTGCCACACGGCGAGGATGCTCCCCCACTCGCGGCGGAACTCCTGCAGATGCTCGAGCACGTAGAGCGCCCGGGCGCCGAGGATCGAAGCGATCAGCGTCACCAGGATGACGTTGACCAGCCGGTCCTCGTCGAGTCCCAGCCGCCTCGCCTCGCGCAGC
>CAZMQP010000272.1:0-4073 GCA_964568385.1 uncultured bacterium | reverse complement strand
CTCCCCCACGCCGACGCCGTAGCAGCGCGAGAAGTCGAGCGAGCCGTCCGGGCGGGGGCTCACGAGCGGCGCCGGGTAGTCCATCACCGAGGCGCGGCCGCCGTAGGTGCTGGCGGCGAAGTTGTGCGCCAGCCCGAGCGTGTGACCGACCTCGTGCGCGGCCAGCTGGCGGATCCGCGCCAGGCTCAGCTCGACCGGGTCGTCGGGCGCGCCGGTGCCGGTCGCCGCCGTGCCCGCCAGCCCCTCGAACAGCATGCGGTCCTGCCGGATGCGCAGCGAGCCCAGCGAGACGCTGCCCTTGATCATCTCGCCGGTGCGCGGGTCGATGACACCGCCGCCGTACGACCAGCCGCGCGTGGCGCGGTGCACCCACTGGATGACGTTCACGCGCACGTCGAGCGGATCGAGCCCGGGCGGCAGCACCTCGACGCGGAAGGCGTCGATGAACCCGGCCGCCTCGATCGCCGCCTTCCACCACGACGCCCCCTCGACCAGGGCGCTGCGGATGGGCTCGGGCGCGCCGGCATCCACGTAGAAGACGATGGGCCTGCGGACCCGCGACCGGGCCGCCGAGGGGTCGGTCTTCTCGAGCCGGTGGCGCACCAGCCAGCGCACGTCGAGGTCGGCCGCGACCGGACGGGCGTAGTCGGCGAACAGCACGTCGAACGAGCCCGCGCGCGGATCCCACGCGCGCGGCCGGTAGCCCGCATCGGGCAGTCGCACCAACGAGTGGTGCTGCTCGATGGTCACCGCCTGCGGGGTCGGCGCGGTGGCGCGCACCTCGGGGCCGGGTTCCTCGCTCGCGAACGTGAGCACGGCGCCGAACTCGAGGTTGTCGGGGAAGCTCCGGCACGCCTCGGGATCGAGCGTCGAGCGCGCCGCATCCAGCGTGAACACCCCCTGCCCCGCCTGCTTGAGCGCGGCCGCGACCCGATGGGCGTCGTGCACGAGGAAGCCGGTCCAGTCCACGAGCAGGCGGCCGTCCCGCCCCTCGGCCAGCACGTCGCCGGCCCACAGCACCGACACCGCGAACGACTCGCGCACGGCACGCCGCTCGGCCGAGTCGGGCGATTGGGCGCGATAGCGCAGGTTCGGCTCCTCGAGCAGCACCCGGCTGCCGACGCGGCGGAACGTCACCACGCGCGTCTCGCCGCCCTGGCCGCGGTCGAGGCCGACCGGATTGGAGCCGAGCCCGGTGCGGATGGACTCCAGGTAGAGGAACTGCCCGCACTCCCCTCGCGGTCCCGCGGGCGCCGGCAGCTCGAGGAGCAGCCGGCCCGCCTTGCGATCGAGGTATGCGGTGAGCAATCCGACCCGGCGCTCGAGCCTCTGCGTCCTCGCCTCGATGCTGTCCGGCGCGGTGCCGGCCGAGGCGGCCGAGGCGGCCGGGAGCGGAGTGAGCGGTGCGGCGAGCGCCGCGAGCAGCCCGGCCGCGGCCAGGCGGTTGCGCGAGTGCATGGGGGGCGCCTCGGGGTTCGGGAAACCGTACAGAATGCTCGAGCGGGCAGCCTAGGCCGTCCCGCCGGGCGGGTCCAGAGCCCGCCCCCGCGAATCTCCGCTGTCAGAAGGCCGGTTCGGATGCGAAGCTCATGCAGGCTCGGCCCAGCATGAGCCCTTCCCCCCACCCGCTCGATGGAGGCCCCATGTCCGGCCGCACCCGGGTCGTCCGACTCGCATCCGCGCTGATCCTCTCGCTCGCCGCCTCCGCTCCGAGTCCGGCACGCGCCGCCTTCGGCGCCGTGGGCGACCTGTTCGTGACCGGCGACGTCTCGAACACCGTCCGCAGCTACGGCGGCACCACGGGCTCGTTCATCGGGCTGTTCGGCAATCCCAACAACAGCCCGCTCGGCATCCACTTCGGCGCGCTCAACGGCCGCGTGCTGGTCGGCGGCTTCGGAGGCGGCATCCTGGAATTCGATGCCGGCACCGGCGCCTACATCAAGACCTACGGCCCGCCCCTGTGGGCATGGTCGGCCGTCTACGCGCCCAACGGCAACGTCCTCGTGGCGTCCTCGGCGACCGACCAGATCCTCGAGTACGACAGCGTCACCGGCGCCTTCATCCAGCTGTTCGCGCCGCTGCCGGGCTCCCCCGCCGACATGCGCTATGGACCCAACGGCAATCTCTACGTGTGCTCGTTCTACAACAGCATGGTGTGGGAACTCGACCCCGTCACCGGCAATCCCGTGAGCGTGTGGTCCACGCCGCAGTTCTCGCAGCCCAACGACGTCGCCTTCCTCAACGGCGAGATCCTCGTGACCTCGATGGCCACCAACGTCGTGTACCGATACGACTCGACCCCCGTGCACAACCTGCTCGGCAGCTTCACGGGCACCGGCTGGGGCAATCCGCACGGCATCGTGATCAGCCCGCACGACGGCCACATCTACGTGGCCGACGGCGTCACGTCGCAGGTGCACCGGTTCGACCCCACCACCTTCGCCGAGACGCACGCCAGCTGGCTCAGCCCGCCGCCGGGCGACAAGATCGTGGATCTCGACTTCCGCGTGGACAACCGCCCGACCCCGTCGGTGCCGACCACGTGGGGACGCCTCAAGACGCTCTACCGCTGACCCGTTCCACCCCTCGGCGCCTCGAGAGGCGCCCTGTTCCCCCGGAGGTTCCATGGCCCGCCGATCGCCGCACCTTCTGCTCCTCCTCCTCGCACTGGCGGTGACGCTCGCCGCCGGCACCCCGCGTGCGGCCCTCGCCTCCTTCGGCGGCGTGGGCGACATGTTCGTGACGGGCGACGTCTCCAACACGGTGCGCGCCTACGTGGGCACCACCGGCTCCTACCTCGGCCTGTTCACGCCCACCACGAACAGCCCGCTCGGCATCCACTTCGGCCCGTTCAACGGCCGTGTGCTGGTGGGCGGTTTCGCCGGCGGCGTCGAGGAGTACGACGCCGGCACCGGCGCGTGGATCAAGACCTACAGCACGCCCGGCTGGGCGTGGTCGGCCGTGTACGCCCCGAGCGGCAACGTGCTCGTGGCGTCCTCGGTCAGCGATCAGCTCCTCGAGTACGACAGCGTGACCGGCGCGCTCATCGGCACCTGGGCGGTGTTCCCGCCCGCGAATCTCCCGTCCGACATGCGCTACGGACCGAACGGCAATCTGTACGTGTGCATGTACGGCAATCGCGAGGTGTACGAACTCGACCCGATCACCGCCGCGGTCGTGAGCACGTGGCAGCTCCCCTTCAATTCGCGCCCCAATGACATCGAGTTCCTCAACGGCGAGATCCTCGTGACGGCGATGGGCAACAACGTCGTCTACCGGTTCGACTCGACGCCCTCCCACAACCTGCTCGGCAGTTTCGCCGGGACCGGCTGGGGGAACACGCACGGCATCAAGATCAGTCCTCACGACGGCCACATCTACGTGGTGGACGGCGTTTCGGCTCAGGTGCACAAGTTCCACCCGACCACGTTCGTCGAGCTGAATGCGAACGTGCTGAGTCCGGCGCCGGGGGACAAGGTGGTGGACATCGAGTTCCGCCACGACAAGCGGCCCACGCCGAGCATCCCGACCACTTGGGGGCGGCTGAAGACGCTGTACCAGTAGGCATTCGCGCCGACCGGCGCGGGATCCCGAGGTGGGTTAGGTTCCGGGGGTGCGGGCGATGGGCTCGCACCCCCCGCACGTCCCCCGCCGAGGAGCGTTCCCGCACATGGCATTGATCGGGCTGGATGAAGTGAGCCTGCGTTTCGCGGGCCCGGCCCTGCTCGACCGGGCGAGCCTGCAGATCGACGAGGGCGAGCGCATCGGGCTGCTCGGCCGCAACGGCGCCGGCAAGACCACGCTGCTGCGGGTGCTGGAGGGCACGCTCACTCCCGATTCGGGCACGGTGTCGCGGCAGCAGGGCATGCGGGCGGCGGCGCTGCAGCAGGATGTGCCCACCGATCTGACCGGTCCGGTGAGCGCCTACCTGCATGCGATCTGCGCGGCCGACCACGAGCCGTCGTGGCAGGTGGAGACCCGCATCGACCAGGCGGCGCATGCCCTGGCGATCGACCTGCAGGCGCGCGTCGAGACGCTCTCGGCGGGCTCCAAGCGCCGGGTGCTGCTGGCGG
>CAZMQP010000271.1:0-4088 GCA_964568385.1 uncultured bacterium | reverse complement strand
GGGGAGGAGCGAGGCGGTGGCGAGAGCGGCGATCGCGCCGGCGAGGAGCAGGCCATCGAAGCTGGCCGTGAACATGGACCGTCCGTGGTCGGGGTCATCGGTCCGCGGCGGCGGCGACCGTGGAGCCGCCGCGCGGTGAGACGGTCACGAGGGATACACCCCGGCATCGCCCGCGACAAGAGCGGGATGCACGCGTATCGTCCCGCCGACCGAGCCACCCGCCCGTTCCGTGCCACCCCAGCTCCGGAGATCCCATGTCCGAACGCGCCCGTTTCACCGGCAAGGCCGTCCTCGTCACCGGCGCCAGCAGCGGCATCGGCCGCGCGTGCGCCCGCGCGCTCGTCGCCGAGGGCGCCGAGGTGGCGATCGCCGGCCGCCGCCGGGACCGGCTCGAGGCCCTGGCGTCCGAGTGGGGCGCGGACGGCCGCTCGCCGCTGCTGCTGGTGGGCGATGTGCGCGACGAGGCCACCTGCGCCGAGTGGGCGAAGCTGACCGAGGCCCGCTTCGGCGGCCTCGACGGCCTGGTGCACGCCGCCGGCGTGCTCGGCAACGGCGCCGTGGACTCGACGCCGATCGCCGAGTGGGACCGCATCATGGACAGCAACGTGCGCAGCATCTTCCTGCTCACCCGCGTCGTGTCCGAACTGCTCAAGCGGCGGCGCGGCGCGATCGTGAACCTGTCCTCGGTCACCGGCCTGCGCCCCTACGCCAACCTCGCCGCCTACTGCGTGAGCAAGGCCGCCGTGGACATGTACACGCGCTGCGCCGCACTCGACTTCGCGCCGCACGGCGTGCGGGTCAACGCCGTCAATCCCGGCGTCGTCGTGACCGAGCTGCACACCGTCACGCACGCGGTCGCCGACTACGAGGCCTTCCTCGAGCGTGCCAGGAGCACCCACCCGCTCGGCCGCGTCGGCACGCCCGAGGACATCGCCGGCGCCGTGCTCTACCTGCTGTCCGACGAGGCCGGGTGGGTGACCGGCGAGTGCCTCAGCATCGACGGCGGCCGGGCGCTGACCAGCCTGCGCTGACCGCGCCGCGGCCCGCCGGGGAGGCTGCCGGGCGGGCCGCAGGGCGCCTGTCGCCGCCCGATCCGGGCCCGTGGGCCCCGCCTCGCCCGCCCGAGCGGCCCGGGCGCCCCTCCTAAACGCGGCGGCGCGACCTGCCGATGACCCGGGGGATATGGATGCCCCCCTGCAACTGCCGGTCACCGCGGCCGGTCTGCTCGCGGCCTCCCTCGCCGTCGTGGCCGGGGGCCCGATGTTCGCCGCCGGGCTGACCGCCCTGCGCGGCCGCCGGGCCGCGCGCGACCTCGAGCCCGCGCCGCTGCGCCCGGGCCTGCACGGCGGCGTGCTCGTGAGCGGCCCGGTGCGGCTCGAGAGCCCGCTGTTCGCGCCGCTGTCGCAGCGCGCCTGCGCCGGCTTCGTGCTCGAGGTGGCCGCGCCCGGGTCGCGGGTCGCCGGACGGATCGAGGAGCGCCGCGGGTTCCGCCTCGTCGGTGACGGAGTCGAGGCCCATGTCGCGGCCGAGTTCGCCGAGTGGCGGCCCGAGGTGACCGACGAGCGCCTCGTCGCCGCCGGCGAGGCGCTGCCCGAGCGGTTGGAGCGGCTGCTCGAGGGCGTGCCCGAGACGCGATGGCTGCGTGCGCGCGGTCCGCTTCGCATCGTGGAACGCGCGCTGCTGCCCGACGCCGACGTGTGGGTGGCCGGCCACGTGCGCCGCGCGAGGCCCGCCGAGGCGGTGGTCGAGCGCGTGCTCGCCGCCACCGGCACCGACGACGCCACCGCCGTGCTGATCGGGGCCTCGGGCCCGGGCGAGCCCGCGCTGTGGATCGAGGCCTGCGAGGCGCTGCCGATGCGCATCTGCGGCCGCCGGCCCGACCTGCTCGCCGACGCGCCGCCGGCCTGGCGGGTGGCGCTCGCCGCCCTCGGTCCGCTCGTGAGCCTCGCGGGGCTTCTCTACCTGGCGCGTGCGCTCGACCGCGGGCTCGGCGGGCGGTTCTGACATGGCGCTCGGATCCTCGCTCCTCGCGGTCGCCGCCACGCTCGGCGGGCCGGTGCTGTTCCTCCACGGCTTCCGCCAGCTGCGCCTGCGGCAGCTCATCGAGCACACCCCCACCGCGCGCATCCGGTCCATGGCCATGGGACTCGTCGAGCTGAACGGCCGGGTCGAGTGCCGCAGCCGCGTCGTCGCGCCGTTCTCGGGACAGCCGGTCGCCTACTGGGAGGTCGAGGTGCAGACGCTGCGCGGCTCGCGCAAGGGGCATCGCGCCTGGACCACCGTGCACCGCGCGCACTCGGGCAGCCCGTTCTACCTGCGCGACGAGACCGGCGTGGCGATGGTGTTCCCGGCCGGCGCCGAGGTCCGCATGACGGCGGGTGTCGAGGAGGAGACGAGCGGGCTCGGCGTGCCCGGGATGTACATGGACTACATGGAGCGCGCGGGGCTCGCGCTGCGCGCGGTGTGGGCGCTGGCGCCGATGCGGTTCCGCGAGCGCGTGCTCCCCGAGGGCCAGCACGTCTACGTGCTCGGCCGCGCGCACCCCAAGCCGATGGCGCACACCGTGAGCGAGATCGAGGACGACGAACTCGAGGCGACCGGCACCGACGCCTGGTCGGCCCGCCGTCTGCGCCACGTGGATGCCGAAGTGCAGGGCGTCGTGCGCCGCGGAGCGGGCGATCCCTGCTTCCTCATCAGCCCGGGCTCCGAGAAGGCGCTGTCGGCCGAAGCGGCGCTCCGGGCGTTCGGCGGCGTGGTCGGCGGCCCGCTGGTCGCGATGTTCGGTGTGTGGTGCCTGCTCGAACTGGCCCGGTCGGGGCAGCTGTTCCGCTGAGCTCAGGCCGGCCGCGAGCCGGCGTCTTCCCCTCGCAGATGGAGGTCATGATGCAGCCCGGAGAGATCCTGTGGACCGTGGTCGTCGGGTTCGTGCTGGTGGGCGGCGTGGGGTACTTCCTCACCCTCTACAACGGCCTGATCGAGATGAAGAACAACATCGGCCGCTCGTGGGCGAACATCGACGTGCTGCTCAAGCAGCGTCACGACGAACTGCCCAAGCTGATCCGGGTGTGCGAGGCCTACATGCAGCACGAGCGCGCGGTGTTCGACAAGCTCTCCGAGGCGCGTGCCGCGCTGGCGGGGGCGAGGTCGGTGGCGCAGCGGGCGCAGGCCGAGAACCATCTGACGCAGGCGCTCGGGGGCTTCTTCGCCGTCGCCGAGAACTACCCGGAGCTCAAGGCCAACCAGTCGTTCGCCGGGCTGCAGCAGCGCATCAGCGAACTCGAGAACGCCATCGCCGACCGCCGCGAGTTCTACAACGACTGCGTCACGCTCTTCAACACGCGCATCGAGCAGATCCCGGACAACTGGGTGGCGCAGGGCATGGCGCTGACCGCGGCCGAGCTGTTCAAGGTCGCGGAGGCCGAACGCGAGGATGTCGTGGTCCAGTTCAAGATGACCGCCTGATCGCCGGTCCGCCGGGATCCGGGCCTCCGCCGCGCCGCGCGGCGGGGGCCCGAGCGTTTGCGGTCGCCCGTTCCGGGCAGTAGCGTGCCGCGCCACCCCCATGCGCTCCGACCCACCGGCTGAGGCCGCCTCCTCCGACGCTTCGAACCCGCGCTGGCGCATCGCCGTCTCCGGGCTCGGCCGTGCGGGCGTCGGTTACGCGATGGCCATCGCCGGCCACCCCGGCTGCGAACTGGCGGGACTGGTGGACGCGCGCGGCGACCGCCGCGCCTTCCTCAAGGGCGCCGGGTTCAAGGCGCCGCTCGCCGCCTCGCTCGAGGCGCTGCTCGCGCGCACGTCGCCGCAGGCCGTGGTGCTGTGCGGTCCCGCGGCGTCGCGTGCGGCCGAGGCGGCGCAGGCGATCGCGGCGGGGCTGGCGGTGCTCGCCGACGGCCGGCTCGCCGAGCGCACCGGAGAAGCCGACGGCCTCGAGGCCGCCCTCGCCGGCGCGCGCGCGCGGGTCGCCGGTGGCCCCGCCGCGCTGCTGCACCCGCTGTTCCGCCGCGCGGGCCGCTGGCTCTCCGAGGGCGCCCTCGGAGAGCTGCAGCGTCGCGGGCTCGATGGCGCGCGTGAACCAGCTCCCGCCG
>CAZMQP010000270.1:0-4098 GCA_964568385.1 uncultured bacterium | reverse complement strand
CTCGAAGTAGTCGCGGTAGTCCTGGCGCGCGAACAGCAGCGCCAGCGAGTTCTCGAGGTCCTCGACCTGCTGCAGGTCGCTGTGGTCGGTGCGGCGCACCAGGCTTGCGCCGATCACCAGCCGCGCCGGCGGCGCCACCGGCTGCTCGATCTGCATGCCGTAGAGCGTGCGCCGGCGCCCGGTCGCGTACTCGATCCGCGCGCCGACGCGCGGCAGCATGGTCTCGGGCGCCTGCGCCTGGTAGCCGGCGCCGTAGCGCAGGAGGTCCACGCGGTTGTAGTCGAGCAGCACGTCCAACTGGTGGCCATGGCGCCGGTCGCCGCGCCGCCACGGATCGGGGTGGGTGAGCAGGCGGTCGCCGAAGGGCGCCTGCAGCCACTCGTCGTCGGGCAGCCCCACGGCGATGCGCGGCGCGTTCATGCGTTCGTGCAGCGGCGGGGCGGCCCGGTCGACGGGCTGGAACACCATGGTGTCGCCGGCGGCCAGGTCGGCGCGGGCCGGCGCGGCGAGCGCGAGCACGGCCGCCAGCGCGAGCGAGGCGGCGAGGATCGGGGGCGGGGCGGTGGGACGCTTCATGCGGACCTCCAGGACGGATGCGGGGTGGCGCCTCCGGAGAAGGGCAAGCGCCATGCCCGGGCGCCTGCCGTGTCCGCGGCCGCAAGTCCCATCGCAACTTGGGTTTGTGGCGCCACTGGCAGGCGCGTGGACGCCGCTGTGGCCTCCCCGCCACGCGCACTGTGGCCGGCCGGCCTCATCGCCGCGCGATGCCGTACTTGCGCATCTTGCGATGCAGGTTGGTGCGGTCGATCCCCAGCCCGGCCGCCGCCTGCGTGACGTTCCAGTCGGCGGTCTCGAGGGCGCGGCGGATGGACTCGATCTCGCTCCTCGCCACCTTGCCCTTGAGGCCGGAGTCCTCGCCCTCGCCCGGGCTCGTCTCGAGCCACGGCAGCAGGTCGCCGGCGCCGATCTCGTCGCCCGACACCAGCACGACCGCGCGCTCCATCAGGTTCCTCAGTTCGCGGATGTTGCCCGGCCAGTGGTAGTCGTCGAGCAGCGTCACCGCGTCGGCGGCCAGGCGCTGCGGCGTGCGGCCCTCGGTGGCGGCGTACTGGGCCAGGAAGTGCTCGGCCAGCCGCTGCACGTCGCCTCGCCGCTCGCGCAGCGCCGGCACCTGGATCGGGAGCACGTTGAGCCGGAAGTAAAGGTCCTCGCGGAACTCGCCCTGCTGCACCGCGTCGGCGAGGTCGCGGTTGGTGGCGGCGAGCAGCCGCACGTCCACCTTGGCGCTCCTGGTGCCGCCCAGCCGCTCGATCTCGCCGGTCTCGAGCGCGCGCAGCAGCTTGGCCTGCGCCTCGAGCGCCAGGTCGCCGATCTCGTCCAGGAACAGCGTGCCGCCGTCGGCCATCTCGAGCCGGCCCTTCTTGCTCTGGGTGGCGCCGGTGAAGGCGCCCTTCTCGAAGCCGAACAGCTCGGACTCGAGCAGGTCCTTGGGAATGGCGGCGCAGTTCAGCTTGACGAACGCGCCGGCGGCGCGCTTGGAGAGCGCGTGGATGGCGTGCGCCACCAGTTCCTTGCCGGCGCCGTTCTCGCCCAGGATGAGCACGCGGCCGTTGGAGGGCGCCACCTTGCGCACCTGTTCGCGCATGCGCTCGAGCGCCAGGCTCGCGCCGATCATGCCGAGGTCGTCGCCGAGCGCCACCGCCGCGCTCGCGGGCGCGGCGGGCCGGGCGGACGGCGCCTCGTCGCGGCGCCGCAGGCGCGTCACGCGCACCGCCTCGGCGAGCGTGTCGCTCAGGCGCTGCGGGTCCTGCACCGGCTTCTCGATGAAGTCGAACGCGCCGCGCTGGCCCGCCTGCAGCGCGTGCTCCACCGTGCCCTCGCCCGAGACGATGATGACCGCGGTGTCGGGCGCCTGCTCGCGGATCCGCACCAGCGCGTCGAGGCCGTGCTCGCCTGGCATGCGGATGTCGAGCAGCACGGCGTCCACCTTCTGGCGCTCGAGCGTGGTGTAGGCGTGCGCCGCATTGGGCGACTCGAGCACGTCGTGCCCCTCGTCCTCCAGGAAGCGGCGGAGCGACTGGCGGACGCGGGCATCGTCGTCCACGACGAGTACGGTGTAATGCTCGGGCATCGGTCCTCCCATGCCTCAGGCGGCGGGGATCTCGAAACGGGCGACGACGCCGCCGCCCGCCCGGGCGGACAGCGTGATCGTCCCATCATGCTGGTTGGCGACGTCGCGCACGAGTGAGAGCCCGAGTCCGCTGCCGCGGTTCTTGGTGCTGACGTAGGGCTCGTACACCCGGTCGGCGAGTTCGGCGGGCAGTCCGGCGCCGCGATCGAGCACCTCGGCCCACGCCCGGCCCGCCTCGACGCCCGTCCGCACCTCGACCTCGGAGCCGGCCGGACTCGCCTCGCAGGCGTTGAGCAGCAGGTTGTGCAGCGCCCGCGACAGCAGCAGCGGGTCGCCGATGGCGGGCGCCGCCGCCAGCGCGTCGGAGCGCAGGGCGAGATGCTCCGGCTCGTGCAGCGACACGGCATCGCGCGCGAGCCGCGCCAGGTCCACCGGCTCGCGGCGCGGATCGGGCAGGCGCGCGTACTGCGAGAACTGCTCGGCCAGGCGGGTCAGGTGCTCGACCTCGTGCAGCAGCGCCTCGAGGCTCTCGGCCACGGCCGGGCGCTGGTCCTCGGGCACCAGCCCCGCGCGCCGCTGCAGCCGGTGCAGCGACAGCCGCATGGGCGTGAGCGGGTTCTTGATCTCGTGCGCGAGCCTTCGGGCCACCTCGCGCCAGGCCGCCTCGCGCTCGGCCTCGGCCACGCGCAGGCGCGCCTCGGCCAGGCGCGCGGTCATGCCGTTGAACGAGGCCGCCAGCGTGCGCAGCTCCTGAGGACCCTCCTCGGTCACGCGCGCCTCGAGGTCGCCCTCGGCCACGCGCTCGAAGCCGCGCGCCAGCGCGCCGAGCGGACGCGCCAGGCCGCGCGCCAGCGCCTGCGCGGTGGCGAGGGCGAGCAGCGTCAGCACGAGGCCGAGCCCCAGCACCAGCAGCCACACGTAGCGCCGCTGCACGTCCACGAGCACCGCCAGGCGCGGGTAGTACTCGCGGGCGCGCACCACGTCGTCGAGCCGCTCGAAGTAGCCCTGCGGCAGGCGGATGCCGGCCACCAGCGCCATGTCGGGGCCGGCGCGCGCCACGCCCGCCAGCGCGGCGCGGTCGTCGCGCAGCAGGCGGCCGCCCTCGATGACGGTGGCGATGGCGGCCGAGAGGTCGAGCGTGTCGGGCGGGCCGGCGGCGGTGACCGTCTCGAGCAACCGCCAGCGGTCGCCCTCGCGCGCGTAGCCCTGCGCGAAGTCGAGCCCGGCGTCGTGCACCGCGTCGCGCAGCGCGCTGCGGCCGCGCGCGTCGAGCGGCAGTGCGCGCAGCCCCGCCGCCCAGTCGTCGGCGCGGTCGAGCACGCTGGCCTCGAGACGGGCGAGCGGCGCGCGGCTGACGCCCACGGCGGCGCCCAGCGCGCGGTCCACGCCGGGCAGGAACCAGCGGTCGGAGGCGCGGCCGAACAGCTCGAGCGTGAAGATCGTGAGCACCAGCGTCGGCAGGAACGCGAAGGCGAGCAGCGCCACCAGCAGCCGGGTGCGCAGGTTCATGCCGGGCGTTCCGCCGCGGCGCGTGCGCTCATGCCTGGACCGACAGGCCCCCGAGCTGGCCGCAGGCCGCCCAGATGTCGCCCCCCTTGGTGTCGCGCACGGTCACCGCGGGGGCGTGCGGGAAGAGCCGCTGGGCGAACGCCTCGACCGCCTCCGGGCTCGGGCGCTTCCAGTGCAGCCCGGGCACCGGGTTGTAGGGGATGAGGTTCACCTTGCTCGGCAGCGTCCGCGCGATCTCGGCGAGCCGGTCGGCGTCCTCGAGGCTGTCGTTGACGCCGCCGAGCAGCGTGTACTCGAGCGTGACGCGGCGGTTGACCGATCTCCCGTACTCGCGCACGGCGTCGAGCACCTCGGCGATGGGCCAGCGCTTGTTGACCGGCATCAGCTGGTCGCGCAGCGCGTCGGTGGTGGCGTGCAGCGACAGCGCCAGGCCCACCTGCATGTCGAGCCGCGACAGC
>CAZMQP010000269.1:0-4105 GCA_964568385.1 uncultured bacterium | reverse complement strand
GAGCGGCCTGGGTCATCGCGGCTCCTCGCGCGTCTCGAGCAGCGCGCCGCCGCTGTTGCGCACGGTGGCCCGCACGCGCGTGCGGAACTCGAAGCGCTCGAGCCCCGGGTCGCTCTCGAAACCGACGCCCTCGAGCACGTCGCCCTGCCGCTCCACCCGAACCAGTCGGTCGGAGGTGATCTTGTTGGCGAGGTTGAGGTAGCGCAGTTCCTCGGTGGACATGCGCGTGCCCTCGTCCGTGGACAGCACGACGCCCCCGCGGGCGATCATGTCCCGGCGCTCCTGATGGATCTCGCCCTCGCGGGCGATGAGCTCCGAGGAGCGCTTGCCGTCCTCGCCGAAGAAGTCCACGCGCACGCCGCGCACCCGGATCAGCTGCTGCGCCGTGAAGGTGGAGGCGGAGCGGGCGTAGAGCGTCCACTGCGGGCGGCCCTGGTCGGTCTCGGTCAGCACGAAGTCGGAGACCTCCTGGTCGGGCATCTCACCGGGCGGGACCGTGGCGTGCCGCTTGCCCCCTCCCCCGCAGCCGGCGAGGGCGAGCGAGAGGAGCATCAGGAGCGGGGGGATGCCGCGGGACCGTTGGCGTCTGGGATCGGACATGGGGAGGGGCGAAGCGGCCCCGCTCCCTGCGGGGGACACTTGCTGAGCGCCACGCTAACGCTGACGGAGGATGCGTTCAAGCACAGCCTGTGCCAGCAACTATCCGTGAGGCTCCCATAGCGTTATCGGGCGAGACCGCCGCGGGCTTGACCTCTCTTCGACACCGGCGTCGGAGCCCGCACGGCGGGAGGTCAGTGACCCTCAGGCGCGGGCGCCGGACCGGCGCGGGTCGGGGCCGTGCCGCCGGCGGGACGGCCGGGGGTCCGATGTCCTAGGCTCTGCCCATGCGACCTCTCCTGCTGTCGTGCCTGCTCGCGCTCGCCGCCCCCGCGGCCGCTGCGCCCGCTCCACCCGCCCGGCCCGCCGCCTCGGCGACCGCGGCCTCGGCCGCCGCTTCCACCGCCCACGGCGGCGCCTCGCCTTCGTTCGCCCTCCCGTTCATCGACAACGACTTCGGCCGCGCCATGGCCGCCGGGCGCGAGACGCAGCGGCCGGTGTTCGTCGAGATGTGGGCGCCCTGGTGCCACGCGTGCCGCTCGATGCGGGCGTTCGTGTTCACCGACTCCGCCCTCGTTCCGCAGGCCGGCCGGTACGTGTGGCTGTCGCTCGACATCGAGCAGGAGCGGAACGCGGCGGTCCGCAAGCGGCTCGGCGTGAGCGCCGTGCCCACCTACTTCATCATGGACCCGGACTCGGAGCGCGTCGCGATCCGCTGGGTGGGCGGCGCATCGGTGGCCCAGCTCGAGAGGCTACTGGCCGATGGGGAGGCGGCCGTGCGCGGCGGTGGCGAGTCCGGTCCGGCCTACCAGGCGCTGACCGAGGCCGACCGGCTCTACGGCCGCGAGGACCACGCGGCGGCCGCCGACGCCTTCGCGCGCGCCCTCGCGGCCGCGCCCGCGGACTGGCCGGCCTACGCCCGCGCGGTCGAGTCGAGGATGTTCGCGCTGGCGAGTTCCGACCGCCCCGAGGAGGCCGTGCGGCAGGCCGTCGAGGCCTGGCCCCGGCTCGCCGGCACGGCCTCGGCGGCGACGCTCGCCGCGAGCGGCCTCGATGCGGCGCTCGACCTTCCGGCCGGCCACGCGGAACGCGCGGCGCTGATCGCCCGCTTCGAGGAGAAGTGCCGCGCGCTCGTGACGGCGCGCGAGCGCTTCCAGGCCGATGACCGCAGCGGCGTCTACTTCAGCCTCGAGGCCGCGCGCGAGGACGCCGGGGACTCGACCGGCGCGCGCGCCCTCATGGAGGAGCACCTCGCCATGCTCGATGCCGAAGCCGCGGCCGCCTCGTCGCCGCACCAGCGCACGGTGTTCGACTCGCACCGCGTGTCGCTGGCCATCGCGCTCGGCCGCTTCGACACCATCGTGCCCTCGCTCGAGCGGAGTGAGCGCGACTTCCCCGGCGACTACAATCCCCCCGCGCGCCTCGCGCTCGCCTACCGCGCCATGAAGCGCTGGCCCGAGGCGAAGGCCGCGAGCGACCGCGCGCTCGCGCTCGTCTACGGACCCCGCCAGTTCGTGGTGCTCGATGCCCGCATCGCCATCCACCGCGACCTGGGCGATGCCGCCGGCGTGCGCCACTGGGTGACCGAGTCGCTGCGCCGCGCCAGGGCCATGCCCGCCGACCAGCGCTCCGAGCGCACCATCGCCCGCTACGAGAAGCAGCTCGCCGAACTGCCCTCGCCCTGAGCGCCCGGCGCCGGCGCGCTCAGCCGCGCAGGCAGTCGTGCAGGTGCAGGATGCCGAGCGGCCGGCGCTCGGCATCGACCACCACCAGCGCGGTGATGGGGCCGCCCTCGCGCTCCTCCATCTGGCGCACCGCGCTGGCCACCAGCGCGCCGGGGGCGATGACGCTGGGCGAGCGGCTCATGATATCGCCCGCCTTGAGCGGCCAGGGGTCGTCCTGCCGCAGCAGCAGGCGCTTGAAGTCGCCGTCGGTGATGACGCCGGCGAGCCGCCCGTCGCCGTCCACGACCGTGGTGATGCCGAGCCGCTTCTGCATGATCTCGAGCATCAACTCGCGCAGGCCGGTCTCGGCCGTGACGCGGGGCAGCGCGTCCCCCGCGTGCATGCGCTCCTCGACCCGCCGCGCCGCGGCGCGGCCGAGCACGCCGCCCGGGTGCAGGAACCGGAAGTCCTCGGGGGCGAAGCCGCGGCGCTCCATCAGCGCGATGGCGAGGCAGTCCCCCATCACCTGCGTCAGCGTGATGCTGGTGGTGGGCGTCAGGTCGTGCGGGCAGGCCTCGGCGGCGGGGCCGACCACGAGTGCGGCGGCGCTCCGGCGGGTCAGCGGCGAGCCCGGCTGCGTCACGATCGAGACGAGCGGGATGCCGTGCCGGTCGAGGTAGGGCATCAGCGCCAGCAGTTCCTCGCTGGCGCCGCTCTTGGACAGGAACAGCGCCGCGTCGCCGGCGGCGAACAGCCCGGCGTCGCCGTGCAGCGCCTCGGTCGGGTGCACGAAGACCGCCGGCGTGCCGGTGCTGGTGAGCGTCGCCGCGATCTTGCGGCCCAGCAGGCCCGACTTGCCCACGCCCGAGACCAGCGTCTTGCCGCGTGCCGCCGCCAGCGTCTCGACCGCGAGGTCGAACTCGGGCCCGATGCGCGCCTCGAGCGCCGCGACGGCCGCCGCCTGCAGCCGCACGATGCCGCGCGCGCGCTCCGCCCAGCGCCCGCTCATCGCGCCTCGTAGCGGTCGAGCACGCGGTCGAACGTGCCGTTGTGCCGGAGCAGGTGCTCCACCGCCTCGCGCACTGCGCCGAACCCGGCGCGCGCACGGGTCACGCCGTGCACGAACGGGAGCACGTGCGGGCTGGCGTCGGCGACGGCGATCGCCCAGCCGACGCGGCGGAACAGCGGCACGTCCGGCAGGTCGTCGCCGATCATGGCGCAGGCCTCCCAGCCGACGCCCTCGCGCGCCAGCACGCGCTCGGCGATGCCGACCTTGTCCTTGGCACCCAGGTAGTGCTCGAGACCGAGGTCGTGCATGCGGGCGGTCACCGCCAGCGAGTCCCGCCCCGAGATGACGACGGGCAGCATGCCGGACTCCCTCGCCCATTCGAGCGACAGGCCGTCCTGCACCCAGAAGTGGCGCAGGTCGCCGTCCCTCAGGAAGCCGATGATGCCGTCGGTGAGCGTGCCGTCCACGTCGAGGAACAGCACCTTCACCGGATGCGGGACCGGCGCGGGCGCCTCGTCGAGGGGCCTGGGGGCCTCACGCATAGGCGGCCTCGTGCGCACGCAGCGCCTGGTCGAGGAAGCGCTCGGCCTCGGCCAGCGGCAGCTGCGTCGCGGCGTCGCTCTTGGCGTGCTCGGGGTCGGGATGCGTCTCGAAGAACAGGCCGTCCACGCCGCAGGCGACCGCGGCCCGCATGAGCGGGAACGCGAAGCGCCGGTCCCCCCCCGTCTGCGCCCCGCCGGGGCGCTGCAGGCTGTGGGTGGCGTCGTAGAGCACCGGCCAGCCGAGGTCGCGCATCACCGCGAGGCCGCGCATGTCCACCACCAGGTCGCCGTAG
>CAZMQP010000268.1:0-4112 GCA_964568385.1 uncultured bacterium | reverse complement strand
GGCGTGCTCGATGCCGATGTCGCCCTGCACCTGCCCGACTTCCGTGCCGCCGAGGCGCTCGCGGTGAGCGTGCTGGGCCCGGCGCCACAGGCGCTCGCCCGGCTG
Source organism: uncultured bacterium (assembly GCA_964568385.1). Lineage (GTDB taxonomy): Bacteria > Eisenbacteria > RBG-16-71-46 > RBG-16-71-46 > RBG-16-71-46 > CADEFY01. The sequence goes on along the minus strand of CAZMQP010000268.1, from coordinate 4,007 downwards.
CGCGGCCGCCACCGCTGGCACCTGCTGCTCAAGGGCGCCCAGGCGAAGGCGGTGCGCGCGGCCGCCGAGGCGGCGCTGGCGTGGGCGGAGGGCACGCGCACGCTGGGGCGCGTGCGCGTCACCGCCGACATCGACCCGATCGAGGTGCTGTGAGCGGGAGCGTCGCGCGGTCGCACGGAGTGTGCGGAAGCGCCGCACCGGAGCGGCCGCGTCAGGACCGGGTCAAAGCCCCGAACTCCTTGACGCGTCTCGATTCAGGTGCCTAGTCTCCGGCTTCCTCCCGCTTCGCTGGCGGCCGATTCCGCGCTGGCATCCTTCCCGCACGGGGAGTCCCTGTCATGACCCCACGCCCGCAGCTCCGCGCCGCTTCCGAGACGGCCGCCAGCGATGTCGTGCTGACGCCGGACTTCATCCGTTCGCATCCCAAGGTGCGCCGGTTCGTGCGCCTCGCGGACGCGGCGCTCGAGAAGATCGGCTACACCGAGCACGGCGAGCGGCACGTGACGCTGGTCAGCCACATCGCGTTCAACGTGCTCACGCGGCTCGGCCACCCGGCCCGGTTGTGCGAGCTGGCGGGCATCGCGGGGTTCATGCACGACATCGGCAACGCGGTGAACCGCGACCACCACGCGCAGACCGGGGCGGTCATGTCCATGATGCTGCTCTCGGACTTCGGCATGGCCGACGACGAACTGCTCACCATCATCGCGGCGATCGGCAACCACCACGAGAACGACGGCGACCCGGTCAACCCGGTGGCGGCCGCGGTGATCCTCGCGGACAAGAGCGATGTGCACCGCACGCGCGTGCGCAACTCCGAGATGATCAAGTTCGACATCCACGACCGCGTCAACTACGCCGTGCAGAAGAGCTTCCTCGACGTGGACAGCGACGCCAAGCACATCACGCTCAAACTCACGATCGACCAGGACATCTCGCACGTCATGGAGTACTTCGAGATCTTCATGACGCGGATGCTGGCCTCAAGGAAGGCGGCCCTGTCCCTCGGGTGCGGCTTCGGGCTCGAAGTCAACGGCAACCGCCTCGTCTAGCAGAAGGAGGATCCCCTTGAACCGTCGTCTCCTCTCGGGTCTCGCGGCCCTGATGATGGCCGTCCTGGCGGCCCCGGCCGCCGACGCCCGTAATCCGCATTGTGCGGGCGGCATCCAGTACGTCGTGCAGGGCCTGCGTGACAAGGACAAGGGCAACTTCGAGGACTACCAGCGGCAGATGGGCAAGGCCATCGACCAGCTCACCAAGTGCGCCGAGCAGGATCCGGCGGACTTCGAGGCGATCGGCTACCTCGGCTGGGCCTACGCCGAGGTGGACAGCGCCGGTCCGGCCGGAGTCGCCTTCCAGAACGCCATCAACGGGCTCGCCGCCAAGGGCGACAAGAAGAAGCACGACATCGTGGTCAACAACCGCGAGTCGTACTGGGCCAAGGCGTTCAACGAGGGCATCAAGGAGATCAACAACGCCCAGGCCGCCTACGAGGACTTCGGCGCCGAGCCGCAGGACGACGCCGAGAAGGAGCTCAAGCAGCAGGCCCGGAAGAGCTACGACAACGCGCTGCTGTGGCTGACGCGGGCCAAGCTGCTGCGCCAGGGCCACCCGCCGACGCTGCGCAACATCGCGACTGCGCACGCCCTGATGGGCGACTTCGACAAGGCGGAGGCGACGCTCGTCAACGGCCTGCAGGAGGCGGCCGCCGACACCGGCGTGGCCCAGATCCGCGAGACGCTGCGGCAGGTGCGCGCCAACAAGGCCGGCCAGCTGCTCGAGAACAAGAAGTACGACCAGGCCATCGCCTACTACCAGGAGCTGAGCAAGGCCGAGCCCACCAACGCCGACCACCTGCGCGGCCTGGGCAGCGCCCACACCTCGCGCGCCCAGACGCTCGAGGGCGCCGCGCGCGCCGCCGACTGGAAGGCCTCGGCCGAGGCCTACGCCAAGGCGGTCTCGCTGGATCCCAAGGACGCCGACCTCCAGTACATGGCCGGTCAGGCGTACTCCAAGGCCGGTGACGCCGCCACCGCCGAGAAGTTCTGGCGCCAGGCGGTGGCGCTCAAGCCGGACGACCTCGACGCCGTCCGCGAGCTGTCGTACTGCCTCAGCGAACTCAAGAAGTACGACGAGGCGGCCAAGATCCTCGGCGAGGCGCTGTCGAGCAAGCCCGAGGAGAAGAACCTCTATCAGGCGATGGGAACGGTCTACAACAAGGCCGGCGACACCAAGAAGACCACCCAGCTCTACATGGTGTTCCTCGCGATGCAGCGCGGCACGCTCGTCGAGGGCGCCAAGGCGGTCGAGGCGGCCAAGGCCGGCAGCGCGGCCGCCAACACCAAGGCCTCGCTCGGCACGCCGGACAAGGCGTACGAGTGGGAGACCGAGGGCCAGAAGCTGGTGACGTGGGCCTATTTCTCGAAGAAGCAGGCGTACACGTTCGAGACCGCGTCCATGGGCCTGATCCAGAAGTCGGATTGGACGGCGACGGCGCCGGTCGCGTCGCAGTAGCCCGCGGCGCCACGGCACCGCGGCCGCACGCACCGGCCTCCCGAGCCCCGAGGGCGCGGGAGGCCGGTCCGCTTCGGGCGACACGCGAGGGGAGGCAGTCCGGATGAGCGCCGCACTCGAGGGGCCGGTGAGCGTGCTGGGGTTCGGGCACCAGGGCGAGGCGCAGGCGCTCAATCTGCGGGACAGCGGCCTCGAGGTGCGCGTCGGTGCGCGGCCCGGCGGCTCGGCCGAGTCGCGCGCGCGCGCGCTCGGGTTCGACACGCGGCCGCTGGCGGAGGCCGTCTCGGGCGCCGCGGTGGTCGCGATGCTGCTGCCCGACGATGTCGCGCCGTCGCTGTGGCCGTCGCTGGCCGCCGGCGTCGGCGCGCGCGCCACGCTCGTGTTCGCGCACGGGTTCAACCTGCTCTCGGACGCGCTCGCCTTCGGGCCGGGCCACGACGTGGTGCTCGTGGCCCCGTGCGGTCCGGGCCGCGTGCTGCGTCAGGTGTACGAGCGCGGCGAGGGGCTGCCGGCCTACCTGGCGGTGCATCGCGACGCCTCGGGGTCGGCGTGGACCTCGGCCGAGGGCTACGCGGCGGCGCTCGGCTGCGCCCGCGCCCGGCTGTGGCGGACGACCGTTCGCGAGGAGACCGAGGTGGACCTCTTCGGCGAGCAGACCGTGCTCTGCGGCGGCATGAACGCCCTGGTGGTCGCCGCCTGGGAGACGCTGGTGGCGGCCGGCTACAGCCCCGAGATCGCCTACCTGGAGTGCGTCCACCAGCTCAAGTTCCTGGCCGACCTGCTGCACGAGCGCGGCGTGACCGGGCTGCGCGAGGGTATCAGCGGCACCGCCCTGCACGGCGACCTCACCCGCGGCCCGCGCGTGGTGGGGGAGGCCGCCCGGCGGGCCATGGCCGACGCGCTGGAGGATATCCGGAGCGGCCGCTACGCGGCCGAACTGGCGGCCGAGGCCGAGGCGGGCAAGCCGCGCGTCCGGGCCGGGCTCGAGGCCTCCCGGAGCCACCCGATCGAGGCCGCCCGGCGCCGCGCGCTGGGGCTGCCGGAGCCCGGTTCCGGCTGAGGGCCTCCCGGGGGGTGGCGCAGGCGGTCGGTCAACGCGTTGGCTGGAAACAGGTTGACACCTGTTCGAAGGCTCGCTTACCGTTCCCGGCGATCCACTAGGTGGCTTCCAGCGACCGCGCGACTCGCCAGCCGAGCGTGAGGGGGGACGAGATGACCAAGGCCGATATCGTCGATCAGATCTCCGAGCGGACGGGCCTCACCAAGAAGGACGTCGCCGAGACGGTCGACTGCTTCCTCGATGCGGTGGCCAAGGCGCTGTCGAACGGGCACCACATCGAGATCCGTGGATTCGGCACCTTCCGCGTCAAGGACCGCAAGTCGCGCATCGCGCGCAATCCCCGCACCGGCGAGGCGGTTCCCGTGCCGCCGCGGCGCGTGCCGGTGTTCAAGGTGTCCAAGGAACTCAAGGACATGGTCTCGCAGCAGTAGTC
>CAZMQP010000267.1:0-4140 GCA_964568385.1 uncultured bacterium | reverse complement strand
CTCGGCGAATGGCGCCGGATCGGCGATACGCGCCGGGTGTTCCGGCCGTCCGCCTCGTCCGGGATCGTTCATGCCCGCCCCCTCATCGCGCGCGTGCCGCCGGCCGCGCCAGCGCCGCGAGCGCCCGCTTGACGAGGGTCTCGAGCGAGGCGCCGGGCTCCGCTCCCTCGGCCGCCTGCCGCGCCGCTTCCTGTGCCTGCAGCGGAGCGTAACCCAGCGTCAGCAGTGCCGCGACGGCGTCCTCGTGGCGGTCGTCGGAGGGCGCGGCACGCCTGCGGCGCGGCGCCGGCCCCGGCGGGCCGGCCGCGGGCGTCCGCACCGGCATGAACTCGAGCTTGTCGCGCAGCTCCATCACCAGCCGCTCGGCCGTCTTGCGCCCGATGCCGGGCACGGCCACGAGCCGCGCGACCTGTTCGCCGCGGATCGCCTCGGCGAGCGAGGCGGGCGTGAGCCCCGACAGCACCGCCAGTGCCATGCGCGGACCGACGCCGTTGACCGCGATGAGCAGGTCGAACAGCCGCAGCTCGTCGGGGTCGGCGAATCCGAACAGCAGCAGCGCATCCTCGCGCACGATCTGGCGCGTGCGCAGATGCACCTCGGTGCCGGGGGCGGGCAGCCGGGCGAGCGTGTGCGTGCTCACCTGCACCAGGTAGCCGACCCCTCCCGCCTCGACCACGCAGGCGCCCTCCTCGCGCGAGAGCAGCGGACCGCGCAGGGTCGCGATCATCGGAGACCGCGGCCGGCGAGCAGGGCCTCGAGGCGGCGGCGGCCCGGCCCGGGAGCGGGCGCGGGAGATCCCTCGCGCGCACCGACCGAGCGCTGCAGGTGGCAGATCGCACCGGCGAGTGCGTCGGCGGCGTCGGCGGCGGGCACGTCGGCCAGCGCGAGCAGGCGGCTCACCATCGCGGCGACCTGCGGCTTGCTCGCCGCGCCGCTGCCGGTGACCGCCATCTTGATCGAGCGCGGCGCGTACTCGGCGATCGCCAGATCGCGCTGGGCGGCGGCCACGAGCAAGGCGCCGCGCACATGGCCGAGCACCAGCGTCGAGCGCGCGAACTCATGGTGGAACGCCTCCTCCACCGACACGTCGGTGGGCGCGTGCGCGTCGATGAGGCGCGCGACGCCATTGGCGATGAACAGCAGCCGCTGGGGCAGCGTGGCGTTCGCCGGCGGCACGAGCGTGCCGTGCGTGATGCAGCGGAGGGCGTTGCCGCGGCGCTCCACCACGCCGTAGCCGGTCCGTCGGCTGCCAGGGTCCAATCCCAGGACTCGCATGTGGGTGGGCGGCCTCGCGCCGCGCCGGGCCGTGCCCGGCACGGTCAGGCGTGGTGCGCGGCCCCGGCCTCCTTCTCGGCTTTCGCCGCGGCGATGACCTTCTCGGCCAGCTCCCGCGGGACCTCTTCGTAGTGCGACACCCGGGCGGAGTACATGCCGCGCCCCTGCGTGATCGCGCGCAGATGGGACGCGTACTTGTACAGCTCGGCCATCGGCACCTTGGCATGCACGGTCTGGTAGTGCCCGTCCGCCTCGGTGCCGAGGATGCGCCCGCGCTTGGAGGACAGGTCCCCCATCACATCGCCGAGGAACTCCTCGGGCACGCGCACGTCCACGTCGTCGTAGGGCTCGAGCAGCACCGGATCGGCCTTCATCACGAGCTCGTGGAAGCAGCTCTCGGCGGCGATCTTGAACGCCATCTCGGAGCTGTCCACGTCGTGGTGCTTGCCGAAGAACACCGCCACGCGCACGTCCACCACCGGGAATCCCGCCAGCGGCCCGCGATCGAGTCCCGCGATCACGCCCTTCTCCACGGCCGGGATGTACTGCCCGGGGATGACGCCGCCCTTGACCTCGTTGACGAACTCGAACTGCTTGCCCCTCGGCAGCGGCTCCACGCGCAGGTGCACTTCGCCGAACTGGCCGCGGCCGCCCGTCTGCTTCTTGTGGCGGTACTCGCCCTGCGCGGTCCGGCGGATGGTCTCGCGATAGGGCACGTGCGGCTTGGACAGCGCCACGTCCACGTGGAAGCGCTTCTTGAGCCGCTCGACCAGCACCTCGAGGTGCAGGTCGCCCATGCCGTGCACCAGCGTCTCGCGGGTGCTCTCCTCGTAGTGCTTGGAGAGGGTGGGGTCCTCCTCGTGGAGCCGCGCCAGGCCCTGCGCCAGCTTCTCCTCGTCGCCCTTGTTCCGGCTGCGGATGCATTCGGCCGTCACCGGGGCCGGGAAGTCGGGCGGCGCGAGCACGACCGCACGGCCCTTGTCGCACAGCGTGTCGCCGGTGTGCGTCTCGCGCAGCTTCACCGCGGCGACGATGTCGCCCGCGGCGGCGCCGCGCGCGTCGGAGCGCTCCTTGCCGCACAGGTGGTACATGGTCCCGATCTTCTCGGGGCGCTGGCGCGTCACGTTCACGACCTCATGGCCGGGCTCGAGATGCCCCGACCACAGGCGGATCAGCGACAACTCGCCGAGGTGCGCCTCGGCGAGCGTCTTGAACACGGTCGCGGCCACCGGCTCCTTGGCGTCGGGATTGCAGACGATGTCGCGGCCGCCGCCGGGCGGACTGCCGGCCTGTGCCGGCACGTCGGTCGGCGAGGGCAGGATGTCCACGATCTCGGCCAGCACCTCCTTCACGCCCAGATTGTGGTAGGCGGAGCAGCAGAAGGCCGGCGCCAGGTCGCCCTGCACGACCCGCTCGCACAGCCCCTTGCGGATCTCGGCCGTCGTGAGCTCGCCCGTCGAGAGGAACTTCTCCATCAGCGACTCGTCGCCCGTGGCGGCCTCCTCGAGCAGCTGCGCCCGCGCCTCCGCGACCGACGCGCGCATGTCCTCGGGGATCGGCACCTCCTCGCTCTTCTCCTCGGCGCCGCGGCCGGTGAACGAGTAGGCCTTCATCTCGACCAGGTCCACGATGCCGCGGAAGGCGTCCGCCTCGCCGATCGGGAGCTGCACGGGGATGGCGTTGAGGCCGAGGCGTTCGTGGCAGCTCTCGACGGCCGCGAGGAAGTCGGCGTGCTCCTTGTCCATCATGTTGACCACGACGAGCAGCGGCGTGTGCTCCTGCTTGAGCACCTCCCACACGACCTCGGTGCCGACCTCGATGCCCGCGCTCGCGCGCAGCACCAGGATGGCCGAGTCGGCCACGCGCAGGGCGCTGTAGACGTCGCCGACGAAGTCGGGGTAGCCGGGCGTGTCGAGCAGGTTGACCTTGTGACCGTCCCACTCGAACTGCGCGAGGCCGAGGTCGATCGTGATCTGGCGCTGGATCTCCTCGGGCGCGTGGTCCAGCAGGGTCGTGCCGTCGGCGACCCGTCCGATGCGGTTGGTGGCCTTGGCGGCGAACAGCATCGCCTCGGCCAGCGAGGTCTTGCCCACTCCGTGGTGGGCGACGAGCGCGACGTTGCGGATCTGGCTGGTGGCGAACTCCTTCACGGGACACCCCCCATGATGTTCCGACCGTTTCGATCGCGACGCGAAGGGCATCCGGCGAGTCGGGACGCCGCTCTAACTTCAAGTGCCATCGAACGCTAGCATCGCCATCAGTCCCCGGTCAAGCACTCCCCGCGAATGGATGCGCCGAGGCTCGTCCGCGTCTGCCGCACCGGCGCCGGGCTTCGAGCGCGCGCGTTTGACCCCTCGCCGATGGCCCGATAACTTCGGTGCCGCTCTCTTCGCACGGCCGCCGATCCGCCGCTGCGCCCATTCCCACCCAAAGGAGTCCCGCGATGTCGTCCCCGAAGTCGCTCCGCGCCCTGGCCGTCTCGCTCGCCCTGCTTCCCCTGCTCGGAGCCGCATTCGCGTTCACGGCCGATGCCGGTCCGTCCAAGGGTGACGCCGCCAAGGGCAAGCCGCTCTACACGCAGAAGTGCGTCGCCTGCCACAAGGCCGACGGCAGCGGCGGCGTGAAGCTGACGGGCAACCCGACGCCGAGCTTCAAGGACGCCAAGCGCATGGCGAAGATGACCGACGACCAGCTGCGCGAGTGCATCACCAATGGCGTCATCAAGTCCGGCATGGTCGCCTGGGGCAAGACGGGTCAGCTGAAGCCCGCCCAGATCGAGGACGTGATCGCCTACATCCGTACGCTTCCCAAGAAGTAGCCAGTCGCCTCGGATCGGCCGGCGCGGGCGGCCCCTGTCTGGGCGCG
>CAZMQP010000266.1:0-4143 GCA_964568385.1 uncultured bacterium | reverse complement strand
CATCATGCGGTCCTCCAGCCCGACCATGGCGAGCGCCTCCTTGGCACGGTTGCGGCGCTCCTCGTGCTTGAGCCCCGCGTAGACGAGCGGCAGTTCGACGTTGTGCAGTGCGTCGGCGCGAGCCAGCAGATTGAACGTCTGGAACACGAACCCGATCTCCTGATTGCGGATGCGGGCGAGTTCGTCGTCCGACATCGAGCCGATCTCGCTGCCCTTGAGCCGGTAGGAGCCGCTCGTGGGCGTGTCGAGGCAGCCGATGATGTTCATGAGCGTGGACTTGCCCGAGCCCGAGGGTCCCATGATGGCGATGTACTCGTTGCGCTCGATGTCCAGGTCCACGCCGTCGAGCGCCCGCACCTCCTGGTCGCCGACCTTGTAGACGCGGTGCAGATCCCGGATCTCGATCAGCATCCGCGGCTCACTTGCGCGCCGCCGGACTGGTCTCGCGCTTCACCTTGCCGCCCGGCTTGAGCTCGCGCAGCGCCTTGTACGGCCCCGACACGACCGACTTGCCCTCGGCCACGTCGCCGAACACCTCGATCATCGTCTCGCTGGCCAGGCCGGTGCGGACGGGGACGAACTTGGCCACGTCGTTCTCGACCACGAAGATGCCCGTGATCTCACGGTCCTTCTTGCCGGCGGTGTCGTCCTCGGCCGCCACGGCGGCGCCCCGCTTGGGACGCTCGCGCTTGGCGCCCTTCTGGGCGCGCTCGAGCTCCCGCTCGGTGCGGATGACCACGGCCTGGATCGGCACCGCCATCGCGCCAGCCTGGGTGCCCGTCTCGATCTCGACGTCGGCGGTCATGCCGGGGCGCACGCCGGGCACGTCCTCGGCGAACACCACCTCGACCTCGAAGTTGGTCTGCCCCTCGACCGTCGAGGTGAGCGAGCGCTTGGCGGTGTTGCCGATGCTGGTGACCGTTCCGAGGAACGTGGTGTCGGGATAGGCGTCCACGCTGATGCGCGCCTTCTGTCCCAGCTCCATGTCCACGACGTCGGTCTCGTCGACCTCGGCGCGGACCAGCATGCGCGAGAGATCGGAGACCACCATGATCTGCGAGCCCGGATTGTTCATGGTGCCCGTGATGACGGTCTCCCCCTCCTCGACGTTGAGCGCGCTGACGACGCCGTCGAACGGCGCGAGGAACCGGCACTTGGCCAGGTAGTCCGCAGACGACTCGACCGACGCCTGCGCCCGGGCCACCTCCTCGCGCGCCGTCGCCGCGGCCACACGGGCCGCTTCGTTGGCGCTGGTGGCCGCGTCCCACTCGGCCTGCGACAGCAGCTTCTGCTGGAACAGCGACCGCTGCCTCTCGTAGTTGGCGTCACTCACCCGCAGCGACGTCTCGGCCTCGCGCAGCCGGGCCCGCGCCGAGGCGAGGGCCGCCTGCGCCTGGCGATGCGCCGCACGGTACTGGGTGTCGTCGAGTTGCAGCATGAGCTGGCCGCGCTTGACGCGGTCGCCCTCCTTGACCCGCAGCTGCACCACCTTGCCCGCGATGTCGGCGCTGATCTTGACCTGCGTCTTGGGCTCGATCTTGCCCGGCGCGCGGACGCGGGCGGTGATGTCCTCGACGCGCACGCGCGCCAGCTGGACCGACTCCACCTTGCCTTTGCCCTGCTGGACGGCGCCGGCCACGATCAGGGCCGTCACCACCACACCACCGGACACGAACCACACCCACGGCTTGATCTTCATTCGCAGACTCCTCGATTCACTCGCCGCGGCCGCGCACGCGGTCGAGCGTGGCGTCGGCGACACGGATGGCGGCCTGAGCGGAGACCAGGTCGCTCTGGGCCCGCTGGAGTTGGACCTGCGCGTCGATCAGGTCGAGGATCGTCGAGGATCCGACGTTGTACTTCTGCTGCACCAGGTTGAGGTTCTCGGCGGCCGACTCGAGCGTCCGCCGGCCGAGCACTTCGCGTTCCACCGCCTCCTGGTACTGCAGCAGCGCCTGACGCACTTCGCTGTCCAGATTACGCAGGAGCGCGTCCCGGGTTTCACGCGAGCGCAGCAGCCGCGCGCGCGCCGACGCGATCTGGGCATCGGTGGCGAATCCGTCGAAGATCGGAACGCTGAAGGCGAGGGTTGCCGAATAGCGCGTGTCCGACGTGTTCTCGACATCCTGCACCTGCCGGTCGCTGAAATTGCCGTTGCTGTCGGCGAAGGCGATCTCGGATTCGCTCTTGGTCTTGGCCGGGAACGACGCGGCCGCCGTCACGTCGAGGGCCGGCAGCCGGCGCCAGCGGGCGGCGTTGAGCCCGGCCTGCGCCGCCTTGACGTCGCGCTCGGCCGCTTCGAGGTCGGGGCGCGAGGCGCGCGCCTCCGCCAGCACCGCGGCCGCGTCGTAGGTGCGGCGCTCGGCGACCAGCGTGGTGTCCACCGCGCTCATCTCGCCCTCGGCGATGCCGAGGAAGGTGGCCAGATGGATGCGCGAGTTGGTGACGGCGTTGCGGCTCACCAGCGAGTCCAGCTCGCTCTGCGAGGTGCGGACCCGCGCCTTGAGCAGGTCGCTCTTCGAGACCGATCCGACCTCGAACAGGGCGCGCACGCGGCGCTCGTCGTCGCGCGCCAGCTTGAGTGCGCCGGCCGAGACCTCGGCCAGACGCCACGAGCGCACCACGTCGTAGAAACGGCGCTTGGTCTCGAGCACGATGTCCTGCCGCGTCGCGCGTCGCGCGGCCTGGGAGGCCGCCATGCCCTGCCGCGCCGAGGACAGCGCGCTCCAGCCCGAGAGGTCCACGAGCGACCAGCGGCCCGTGATGCTCGGCGCCGTCGTCGTGGACGACGACGACAGCGTGCGGTAGTCCACGGGAAGCGGTCCGAAGTACGTGGTCTGGGTGCGGTCGGACGGATCGGTGACCGAGCGCGTGTAGTTGTAGTTGGCCGAGATGCTCGGCAGCACGCCCGCGTAGGCGCCCCACAGCCCTCCTCGGGCGTCGAGCACCGAGGCCTCCGCCGAGACGGCCTGCGAGTTGCGCTGCAGGGCCAGCCGCACCGCCTCGTCGGCGGTCAGGTCGGCGGCACGCGTGGGGCTGGGGGACAACAGGGCCAGGGCAAGCGCGAGGGCGGAAAGGACGGGACGCATCCTCGGGGCACTCCTCTCTGAGTGGGACGCCGCGGGACGTCCCCGGCGGCGGGAAGGAATACGGGGCAGGGGGATACGAAGTTGCAGCCCCGGCGTCACGCGCGGGGGGAGAACAGCATCGCCACCGCGGACAGGACGACCGCGAACGCCAGGTAGAGCCCGGCGATGACCCAGGCGACATTCCTGCGCGGGGCGCCCGACAGGGCGCTGGCGCCGAAGACCGTGACCACGAGGAACCAGATGCTGAACGGCCCCAGCCACTGCAGGAACGAGATCAGCCCGACCTCGAGCTTGGAGGCCTCGGTCATGGCGGGCAGCAGCACGGCCGGACTCAGCCGCACATCCATGGTCTCCTGGAACCACGCCAGCACCCCGTGGATCACGGTCCCCGGAAGGGTGACCAGGCCCGCCCACGCCACCGTCTCGAAGGCGAGCCGGAAGCGGAGCTTCCCTCCCAGCACGAAGCCGACTCCGAACGACAGCACGCCGGCGGCGACCAGGTAGAAGAGCATCGAGCCGATCAGGATCACCACGAGCGTGATGCCCATCATCATCGGCGAGTCCATCATCGAGACCGCCCGGTCGAACGACTCGGCCGGCATCTGCCCGTCCGCCACCTGCCGCTCCATCTGCTCGATCTGCATCGGCACCACAGCGCGCGAGTAGAGCAGCGCGCTCGAGCCGAGGCTCACCGCCAGCGTGAGCAGCAGCGGAATCAGGAACTGGGGCCGGTCGTGGAGCCCCGACCAGGCGGAGGCCGGGTCCGTGAAGATGCGGACCGCGCGGGCGAGCGGCGAGAGCGGGGTCTCGGCGGCGGGCTCGGGTGCGACCGGGGCGTCGACGGGTGAGGACATGTGCGACTCCTTGCGAGCGAGGGGGCCCGGAGCCGGGGGCTCATGAGCCGTGGGGACAATCGCCGCGAGTCTCCGGGAGCGGTTCGAGGCGGTCAAACCTCAACCGGACCGGCGCGGGGGAAGCCCTTGCGGGCGCGGCCCTGTCGCCGCTGGTGCGGGCCGGGTCGCCGGAACGGGTCGGGCGTCCCCACGCGCGGCGC
>CAZMQP010000265.1:0-4165 GCA_964568385.1 uncultured bacterium | reverse complement strand
CGCGAGCGCCGCGACGGCAGCAGCCCGAGCCGGCGGGCGGCGCGCTCGCGGCGCGCCGGGTCGTCGTCCTCGCGCAGCGTGCGCCGCGCCTGCAGCACGTGCTTGCTGCGGTCGAGCGAGCGCGCGAGCTCGCCGCGCTCGCGCAGCCGCAGCGACGCCGAGATGGCCTCGATCGCGTCCCAGAACGCCTGCGTCTCGGTCTCCTGGGCGGCGCGGCGCAGTTCGGCCGACGGCAGCTGGCCGCTCAGGCGGGCGCCCAGCAGGCGGAGCATGCGGCCGGCGTGGCTGCGGTGCCGCTCGCGCGTGGACCGGTGCGCGGCGCGGGTGAGCAGCAGGGCGAGGCCGATGGCGGAGCCCAGGGTGACGGCGGCGAAGAGGGGCGCGATCGCGGAGGCGGGGATGAGCGTCGTCATGTCTCTGGGAGCATCGGCTGGCCGGCTGGTTCCTTGAGTCCCGAGCTGCACGTTCCCGGTCTCCCAAGTGGCGGGAAACAATCGGGATGGCGTGCATCGCGCAATGCCGCCCCCGGGGGTTCAGGCGAAGCGCACGGGCGGCCGATGAGGGAGGGGGCGAACCCCCCGCGGTCGTTGACTCGCCCGGAGGCGCGCGCGTAGCATTTTGCGGCCTCCCACCACCTCCCCCGAGCCGCGTCAGGAGCCCGTCCTTGGCTTCGCAGGGCCTCGTTTCCCCCAGTCCCACGCGCGCTTCCGCGCCCGAGACGCCGTTCTTCCTCGAGTCCGACGACCGGCCCTGCTATGCCGTCTCGCACGCACCGGGGCGCGCGCGCGCCGGTGCGCCGGTGATGGTGCACGTGCATGGACTGGGGGTCGAGCAGCTGACGCTCTATCGCCAGGAGGTGCTGGTCGCGCGCGCCGCCGCGGCGATCGGCGTGCCGGTGCTGCGCTATCACGCGCGCGGGCACGGCGACTCGGCCGGCGACTTCGCGGACGTGTCGCTGCCGCGCCTCGTCGCCGACGCCCGCCATGCGGCCGACGAGGCCAAGCGCCGCTCCGGCGCCACGCGCGTCGTCTGGCTCGGGGTGCGGTTCGGCGCCCTGGTGGCGGCCGAGGCGGCACGCGGCCGCGCGGACACGGCGGGCTTCGCGCTGTGGGAGCCCGTGCTCCGGCCGGTGGACCACTTCCGCTCGCAGCTGCGCTTCCTGCTGTTCTCGCGCATCGCGGGCGGCGTCCGCCCCGAGGCCACCGCCGACCAGCTGCTGGCGCAGGCGCGCGCGGGCGGCGAGGTGGACGTGAACGGCTACCTGCTCCACCGCGCCATCCTCGAGAGCTCCGAGGGCGCCTCGCTGGCCGCCTCGCTCGAGGGGGTGCGCGTGCCGGTGCTGCTGGCGCAGGTGCAGCAGCGCGCCAAGCTGGCGCCGGGCTTCGAGGCGCTGGCGGCGGCGCTGCAGGCGGGCGGCGCGCCGGTGACGACGGCGCTCGTGCACGAGGAGCCCGGCTACCAGAACATCGCCAATCCCGCGTGGGAGTCGCCGCCGCTGACGCGTGCGATCGTGGAGTGGCTCGATGCCCTGGCGTGAGACCCCCGAGCAGCTCGCGCGCGCGCGGGCCGAGGTGCCCGTCACGTTCCCGACGCCGCTGGGCACGCTGTTCGGCATCTACACGCCGGCCGACCCCGCCGCGCCGCCCGCGGGCCGCTGCGTCGTGCTGTTCACGCGGCCGCGCTCGCATCGCAACCGCATGTGGGTCGAGGGTGCGCGGCGGCTGTCGCTGATGGGGTTCTCGGCGTTCCGGTTCGACTACCACGGCTGCGGCGACAGCGAGGGCGAGAGCCACTTCAACAACCCCAACACGCCCAACCAGGCCGACGGGCTCGCGGCCCTCGTGCACCTCAACGAACACTTCGGCGAGCAGCGCTTCCTGGTGGCGGGCGCCTGCTTCGACGCGCGCACGGCGCTCAGCATGTTCGCGGGCGCGGGCGACGTGGTGGACGGCATGGTGTTCTACGCCGCTCCGGTGATGGAGCTGGACACGCTGGTCAAGGCGCACGCCGATCACAAGGACTGGCGCCACATGGTGCGGGCGCTCGGCAATGCCGAGAACTGGAAGCAGCTCGGCGACCCGGCGCGGTGGCGCTACATGGCCACGGTGCTCGGGCGGGTGGCGCGCCGCAGCGTGCCGCTGCCGGCCTCGGGCGAGCCCGCCAACGACACGCCGCTCGCCGACAGCTTCGTGAGCCACTTCCGGGCCCTGGTCGCCTCGAAGGCGCGCGCCCTCTTCATCTATGGTGAGGCCGACGTCGAGCTGATCTCGTTCCGTGTGGCGCAGGAGACGGTGTTCGCGCGGCTCACGCCCGAGGCGCGCGCGCGGCTCGAGATCGAGATCTGGCCCGGCGACGTGCACGGATTCCTGAACCTGCCGATGCAGCGCCGCTCGCTCGAGCGCGCGCTCGAGTGGTTCCAGCAGTTCCACCCCGCGGCCACGGCCGCTGCGGCCGGCGGCAACGGCCGCCACGCCTGAGAGGCCCGCGTGGACTTCGAACTGACCGCCGAGCAGACCGAGCTTCGCGCCGCCACCCGCGCGTTCGCGCGCGAGAAGCTCAACGACGGACTCGAGCAGCGCGACCACGACGGCGCGTTCCCGCGCGACTGCTGGAACGCGTGCGCCGAGTTCGGGCTGCTCGGGCTGCCGGTGCCGGCCGAGTACGGCGGACAGGGCGAGGACCTGATCACCACCACGATCGCGATGGAGGCGCTGGGCTGGGGCTGCCGCGTCAACGGCCTCGTGTTCAGCCTGAACGCGCAGTTGTGGGCGGTGCAGATGCCGATCCTGCGTTACGGCAGCGAGGCGCAGAAGCGCGAGTGGCTGCCCCGGCTCATCTCGGGCGAGGCCATCGGCGCGCACGCGATCACCGAGCCCGACGCGGGCAGCGACGTCATGGCGCTCACCACCCGGGCCGAGCGCGTGGAGGGCGGCTATCGGCTGAACGGCCAGAAGACGTTCTCGACCAACGCCCCCATCGCCGACCTCGCGCTGGCGTTCGCCTACGTCGAGCGCGGCGACGGCAAGGCGCGCGCACTCACCGCGTTCCTCGTACCCCGGGGCGCGAAGGGCGTCACGTTCGGCAAGCCGATCCCCAAGATGGGCCTGCGCACCTCGCCCATGGGCGAGGTGATCTTCGAGGACTGCTTCGTGCCCGAGTCGGCGCGGCTCGGCCCCGAGGGCGCCGGCATGCGCATCTTCAACAGCGCCATGGAATGGGAGCGCGCGTGCATCTTCGCCGGGCACCTGGGCGCCATGGAGCGCCTGCTCGAGGACTGCATCGCCTACACCCGGAAGCGCCGGCAGTTCGGCCAGCCGATCGCCAAGTTCGAGGGCGTGGCCGGGAAGATCGCCGACATGAAGGTGGCCATCGAGGCGGGCCGGTTCCTGCTCTACCGCGTCGGCTGGCTGACGGGCAAGGGCAAGAACGCCGTGCTCGAATCGGCGATCGCCAAGCTGTTCGTGAGCGAGATGCACAACCGCGCGGCGCTCGACGCGCTGCAGCTGCACGGCGGCTACGGCTACATGAAGGAGTACCCGATCGAACGCGAGGTGCGCGACGCCCTCTCGGGCACGCTCTACTCGGGCACGTCCGAGATCCAGCGCCGCATCATCGCGCGCTGCCTGGGGCTCTAGGGTGAGCGACGCGCTGCTGCCGCACCTGGTCATGCGCGCCGCGCAGCGCGAGGCGGCCGCGCTCGCCGTCGCCATGGACGGCCGCACGCTCGACTACGGCGCGCTCGAGGCCGAGTCCAGCCGCTTCGCCCGCTCGCTGGTGGCCCACGGCGTGCGCCGCGGCGACCGCGTGGCGCTGTGGCTGCCCAAGCGCCCCGAGGCCATCGTGGCGCTCTACGGCATCATGAAGGCGGGCGCGGCGCACGTGCCGGTGGACCCGCAGGCGCCCCCCGCGCGCCTCGCCTACATCGCCCGCGATTGCGCGGTGGCGGGGCTGGTCACCACCTCCGACCGCGCCGCCGCGCTCGACGAGGCGTTCGGCACGCAGGCGCCGATGCGCGCGTTGTGGTTCGCCGATCTCGCCTCGGGCGGCGCCGCCCCTCGCGTGGCGGCGCTGCCCGGTGTGCCGTGGAGCGCGCTCGCGGCCGAGTCGGCCGACGCGTTCCCCTGCCCCGCGCTCGAGGACGACCTCGCCTACATCCTCTACACGT
>CAZMQP010000264.1:0-4180 GCA_964568385.1 uncultured bacterium | reverse complement strand
TCCTGCAGAACGCCGCCGGCGCCGTGCCGGGGCCGATGGACTGCTGGCTCTGCCTGCGGGGCACCAAGACGCTCGCCGTGCGCATGCGGCAGCACGATGCCAACGCGCGCGAGCTCGCCGCCCTGCTCGAGGCCCACCCCGGCGTCAGCCGCGTCTTCTACCCGGGGCTGGCCTCGCATCCGCAGCACGCGCTGGCCAGGCGGCAGGCGAGCGGGTTCGGCGGCATGCTGTCGTTCATCCCCGGCGACGGCTCACTGGCCGCGGGCGAGAAGGTGTTCAACGCCTTCCGGCTGTTCACCCGCGCCGAGAGCCTGGGCGGGGTGGAGAGTCTCGTCTGCCACCCGGCCTCCATGACGCACGCCTCGGTGCCGCGGGAGTCCCGGCTGGCCATGGGGTTCGCCGACGGCCTGCTGCGCCTGTCGGTGGGCATCGAGGACCCGGCGGATCTGGCGGCCGACCTGACGCAAGCCCTTGCGGCCGTGTGACCTGCGGCGGCTTGCCGAGAACTCGGTCGCAATAGTGGTCCCAGAAGGCGCTTGACAGCCAAGGGGCTCCGACCTACGTTCCGCGCCGCCTGAAGGGACGCGCGCATCGCCAGGTCCAGCGCGCGTCGGCCGCCGTTCCAACCGCATATCGCGCACGGACGCTGCTGCTCGACACCGGTGACTTCGCGACTGGTGTCTTTTTGTTGAGTCCCGATCCATCTTCGCGAATACACGAACCGCCTCCGGTCGCTCCGGAGCGGATCCGACGAAGGAGGTGAAGATGAACACGATGCGCAAGTTCTTCGCTCTGATGATGCTCGCCATGCTCGCCGCGTTCGCCGTGGTGGGTTGCGCGCCGCAGGCGGCCGAGGAGGCTCCGGCGGCCACCGAGACGGCTCCGATGGATCACTCCAGTGATGCCATGACGACCGATTCGACCGCCATGGGGACCACGGACTCGACGGCCACCGCCCACTGAGTCCGGTCTGCCCGACGGTAGGACCCACGAGGGAGGCGCGTTGTACGCGCCTCCCTCGGGTCGTTCCGGGCCCGGGGCCCCTCCCCGGGGCGCCATTCGCCGGACGAGGCAGACCATCCGTCGCAACCCCAGGGGCCGTTCGCCCGTAATCCGGGGTGGACCTGTGGGAGGCACCCGACGTGAGAGCGAGCATCCTGACCCTGATGGCGCTGCTGGCGGCCGCACCCGCGGACGCGGCGGGGGGCGTGACCCACGCCGAGAGAAGCGACCAGGTGCTCGAGGCCCGGGGCCTGAGGCGGCTGCACGTCGAGAACCCGCGCGGGCTCATCCAGGTGCGCGAGAGCCGCGACGGACGCCTGCACGTCACCGCCCACCGCATCTGCCGCGGCCGTGACCGGGAGCAGGCGCTGGCGCATGCCGCCGCGACCCAGGTGTCGCTGGCGCGCGAAGGCGACACCCAGGTGGTGCGCGTCACCTATCCGCGCCGCACGCGCGTCGAGATCGGCTGGCGGGACCTGCTCCGGGGCGGGGACTTCTCCGACCTGTCGCGGCCGCGCGCCGAGGTCCGGCTGCTGATCGAGGCGCCGCGCGCGCTGGCGATGGACCTGCGGACCGCCGGCGGGGACGTGGACGTTCGGGGCGACTTCGCGCCGCTCGAGGCGCAGTCCACGAGCGGCGACATCGTGTTCCGCGGCCGGGACGCCACGCTGCGCTCCACGAGCGGCGACCTGCACGTGCTGGCGGGGCGCCGCGTGCGAGCGAGCACCCGCAGCGGGGACTGCACCGCGGACTCGCTGTCCGCGCCGTTCACTTTCGAGTCCACGAGCGGCGGCCTGGTGCTGGGGGACGCCGCGGATTCGGTGCGCGTGCGCACCACGAGCGGCGACATCGCCATCCGGCGTGCCTGGCGCGGCCTCGACGGCGAGGCCCGCAGCGGCGGACTCGACGTGGCCGCCGTGAGCGGCCGCGTCCGCCTCGCCACCGCGAGCGGCGCGATCCGCCTGCACGCGGTGCCGCCGCTCGCGGGGCTCGACGCCTCGACCGCGAGCGGGGAACTCGCCGTGCGGCTGGCGCACGGCACGGGGGCGCGTCTCGAGGCCGAGACGCGCAGCGGTGGCATCGACTGCAGTATCCCGATCACACTGGAGCGGAGCGAACGGCGGCGGATCGCCGGCCGCATCGGCTCCGGCGGACCGCCCATCCGGCTCTCCTCGGCCTCGGGCGACATCACCGTCTCGAGCGGAGGACGCTGACCATGCGCACCCGACTGACCTCACTGGCGCTGCTCGCGGGCCTGGCCTTCGCCGCGTGGGCGCCCGCCGCAAGCGCCCAGACCATGACCTTCCGGCCGGTGCCGCGCGAGAGCCTGGCCGTCGAATCCCATGGGACCTCGAGCCAGGTGCGCGATCTGCGCCGCGGGGTGGATCAGGCCGTCCGCGAGGCGAGGCGCGACATCGCGCGTCGCGGCGCCGAGGCGGCCGCTTCCGGGGCCGCGGGCGTGGTGGTCGCCGTGCCGCCCGTGCCCGAGCCGCCGGACCCGCCCGAGCCGCCGACGATCTCCACCACCGGCGAGATCATCCGTTTCGGGCAGGACATCCACGTCAGCGCGGACCAGACCGTGCAGGGCGACGTGGTGGCGATGGGCGGCGACGTCACCATCGAGGGCAAGGTGACCGGCAGCGTCACGGCCATGGGCGGGGACGTGCGCCTGATGCCGGGCGCGCGGGTGGACCAGGACGTCGTCTGCCTCGGCGGCACGCTGGTCGAGGAGCCGGGCGCCACCGTGGGCGGCCAGCGCGTCACCGCCCCGCGCTCCTCCGGGGCGCAGTTCATGCTGCCGTTCCTCGGCGCCATCGGCGCCGGGTTCGAGATCATGGGCAAGCTGCTCGGGGTGCTGTTCCTGCTCGGATTGTCCTGGCTGGTCGTGAAGCTGGCGCCCGGACGGACGAAGGACGCGCTGTCACTCATCGAGCGCGATGGCGGCGCGGCCTTCATGGTGGGGCTGCTGCTGTGGGCGCTCATCATCCCGTCGGTCATCATGCTGGCGATCGCGATGGCGCTGCTGTGCATCACCATCATCGGCATCCCGCTCGCGGCCGCGCTGGCCGTCGCGTACGTGGCCTTCTTCGTGATCGCGGCGTTCTGGGGATCGGTGATCGGGCACACCCTCATCGGCGGCCTGCTGCACGGGCGCTTCCGCGGCCCGGCGCCCTCGCTCGGAGTCGCGGTCATCTGGGGCGTGCTCGCCGTGGAGGGCCTCACCATCGCCGCGGCGCTGTTCGGCTTCCTGCCGATCTTCGGGTTCGTCGGCGGCCTGATGAAGTTCGTGTACATCGTGCTGAGCCTGGTGCTGGTGACCCTCGGCGCGGGTTCGCTGGTGCTCTCCGAGTACCGCAAGCAGTCGGTGCAGCGCTGGTGGGCGCGCGTCCGCCCTTCGACGCCGATGCGGGGACCGGACCCGCCGCCCCCGGCGCCCTCGGCGGCTCCAAGCGAGCCACCCGCGGGGATCTGACCGCAGCGCCGCGGCCCGGGGGATTCGCACACCCGGGCCGCGCGCTTGCATCGCCTGCGGGCGGCGGGCAGAGTCGCGGCCGCTCGTGCGCGCGACGCTCCCGGAGACTCCCCGCCCGTGAACAGCGACTCCCTGCTCTGGCTCTGCCTGCTGCTGCTGGCGGACGGCGCCACCCTCTCGTTCGCCACGACGCCGCTGCTGCTGGCGTGGGCCCCCCAGCATCCCCCGTGGCAGGTGGCGGTCTTCGGCGGGCTCGCGAGCGCGCTCGGCAACTGCATCCAGGCGAACAGGGTGATCTGGATGCTGCGCGCCGACCGGCCGTGGATGCGGCGTTTCCTGCCGCGGCGCGAGCAGCTCGAGCAGGCGCTGGCCCGCTATCCCTCGGCCTCCTTCGCCGCCATCGCCATCGCCCGCGCGACGCCGCTGCCGGATGCGCCCATCAAGCTGGTGGTGGCCTACCTGGGCTATCCGCTGTGGCGCTACTTCCTCGCCGTGCTGGTCGGGGCGCTGCCCTACTACTACCTGCTCGCCGAGCTGGGCCACCGCTTCCGCGTGCCGATGCCGGTGATCCTCGCGTTGCTCGGCGTCCTCGTCGTGGTCGGCGTCATCGAGTTCCTGAGGAACCGTGGCTCGCGCGCGTCCTGAGCGCCGCGTGCCGCCGCGCGGCGTCGGCGTGGACACCGGCGGCACGTTCACCGACCTCGT
>CAZMQP010000263.1:0-4186 GCA_964568385.1 uncultured bacterium | reverse complement strand
CCTTCCTCGGCACCTCCGCGTCCGTCCCCACAAGGGCCCGGGGGACCGCGGCGAGGCGAGCAGCACCATCTGACGCCCGGGCGAGACGCCGCAGCGCGCGAGCAGGTCGCGCGCCAGGGCGAGCGCGAGCGCCGACGCCTCCCCCCCCTGCTGCTCCGCCAGCAGCACGGTGACGAACGGGGCGTGGAACACCTGGCCGGGGTGGGCGCCCAGCGGCGCGGCCCAGGCCGCCCGCAGCGCCTGTTCGAGCACGGCGCTCATCCGCCGGCGGCGCGGGCGTCGAGTTCGGCCCGCAGCAGGGCCTGCACCGCCTGCGGCACCGCCTGCCCGCCGCTGCGGCGCATCACCTGTCCGACCAGGAACCCGATCGCCGCCGGCCGGCCGGCCAGCACCTCGGCGACCGCCTTCGGATGCTCCTCGAGCACGGCGCGCACGAGCGGCCGCAGCGCCTCGTCCGAGGACTGCACCGAGACGCCGTGCCGCTCGAGCAGGGCGGCCACGTCGCCGTCCTCCTCGAGCATCCAGCCGAACACCTGTTTGGCGAGCGGCCCGGGCAGGGTCCGCGCCGCCACCTGTGCGACCAGTCCGGCGAGCCGGGCGGCGGGCACGCGGGCGGTCCACTCCGCCAGCGTCCAGTCGCGCTCCTTGAGCACGCGAAGCACCTCGGTCATGACCCAGTTGCTCGCCAGCTTGCCGTCGGAGGCCGCGGCCACCGCCTCGTAGTAGTCCGCGAGTTCGCGCGGCTCGGCGAGCACCGCCGCGTCGTAGGCGGGGATGCCGTACTGCGCCGCCAGCCGGTGCTCCCGCTGCCACGGCAGCTCGGGCAGTGCCGCACGCACCGCCTCGGTCCGCGCCGCCGGCACCACCAGCACCGGCAGGTCGGGGTCGGGGAAGTAGCGGTAGTCGTGCGCATGCTCCTTGGTGCGCATGACCGCCAGCCGATCGAGGTCCGCGTCGTACAGCAGCGTGGCCTGGACCACACCCTCCCCCGCCTCGATCAGCCGCCGCTGGCGCGCGATCTCGGCGGTGATGCCGCGCTCGACCCCCTTGATGCTGTTGAGGTTCTTGATCTCGGTCTTGGTGCCGAGCGCCTCCTGGCCCTCCGGCCGCAGCGACACGTTGGCGTCGCAGCGCAGCTGGCCCTTCTCCATGTCCCCGTCCGAGATCCCCAGCGAGCGCACCAGCCGGCGCAGCACCGTGAGGAACGCGGCGCACTCCTCGGCGGTGCGGAACACGGGTTCGGTCACCAGTTCGAGCAGCGGCATCCCGGCGCGATTGTAGTCCACGCGCGACCGGCGGCGGTCGCCCGCGCGCTCCGGGTGGAACGTCTTGCCCGCGTCCTCCTCGCAGTGGATGCGCGTGAGCGCGAACGTGCGCGGCTCCCCCGCCACCACCACGGGCACCGCGCCGCCCTCGCACAGCGGCTGGTCGTACTGCGTGATCTGGTAGTTCTTGGGCATGTCGGGATAGAAGTAGTGTTTGCGCGCGAACACGCTGCGCTCGCGGATGCGGCAGTCGAGCGCCACTCCCAGCCGCACCGCCATCCCCACCGCCGCCTCGTTCAGCCGCGGCAGCGATCCCGGAAGGCCGAGGCAGACGGGGCACACGAGCGTGTTGGCGGGCGCGCCGAAGGCGACCGGGCAGGCGCAGAACATCTTGGTCTCCGTGCGCAGCTGGATGTGGCACTCCAGCCCGATCACCGCCTCGAGGGCCATGCCGCCTCCATGCGATGCCCGCGCGCGAGCCGGGCGGCATCGCCCCCGGCCTCGAGCGCGCGTGCGAACCGCAGCAGATGCGGCTCGCTGTCCTCGGGCCCGAGCAGCTGCACGCCCACCGGCAGCCCGGCGGCCGAGCGCCCGGCCGGCACCGTGAGCCCCGGGATGCCGGCCAGGTTGGCGCCGATGGTGAACACGTCCGAGAGGTACATGGCCAGCGGGTCCTCGGACTTCTCGCCGAGCCGGAACGGCATGCTCGGGGAGGCCGGCATCAGCAGCGCATCGCAGCGCGCGAAGGCCTCGGCGTACTCGCGGCGGATGCGGGTGCGGGCGCGCTGCGCCTTGAGGTAGTAGGCCTCGTAGTAGCCCGAGCTGAGCGCATAGGTGCCGAGCAGGATGCGGCGCCGGACCTCGGGCCCGAACCCTTCGCTGCGCGTGCGCGTCTGCATCGCGAGCACGTCGTCGGCGCCGGCGTCGCGGTGCCCGTAACGCACGCCGTCGAAGCGGGCCAGGTTGGAGCTCGCCTCGGCGGTGGCCAGCAGGTAGTAGGTGGCGACCCCGTACTCGCCCGGCAGGAAACGCAGCGGCACGCGGACGGCGCCCGCGCGCTCGAGCGCCGCCGCCGAGCGCTCCAGCGCCTCGACGATCTCGCGGTCCACGCCCGCCTCCCAGAGGTTCGCGGGCCATCCGAAGCGCAGGCCCTCCACCCCGCGGTCGAACTCGGCGACATCGGGCGGCGGACCGGGGCGTGAGGTCGCATCGAAGGGATCGGGCCCTGCCAGCACGCCGTAGGCGAGCGCGACATCCTCGACATGGCGGGCGAACACGCCCACCTGGTCGAGCGAGGAGCCGAAGGCGACGAGTCCATAGCGCGAGAAGCGGCCGTACGTGGGCTTGAGTCCGTACACGCCGCAGAACGCCGCGGGCTGCCGCACCGACCCCCCCGTGTCCGAGCCGAGCGCCAGCGGCACCAGTCCGTAGGCGACCGCGGCCGCGGGCCCGCCCGAGCTGCCGCCCGGCACGCGCGCGAGGTCGTAGGGGTTGCGCGTCGGACCGAGCGCGGAGTACTCGGTCGAGGACCCCATCGCGAACTCGTCCATGTTGCCCTTGCCGACGATGACCGCACCCGCCTCGCGCAGGCGCCGGACGACGGTGGCGTCATAGGGCGGCCGGTAGCCGGCGAGGATGCGCGAGCAGCAGGTGGTGGGGTAGTCGCGCGTGCACAGGTTGTCCTTGAGCAGCACCGGCACGCCGGCGAGTGCGCCGTCGCGCGGCGCGGCCTCCGCACTCGCCCGGCGCGCCGCCTCGTCGGTGTGGACCACGGCGTGCACGTCGGCCTCCCACTCGGCCGCCGGCCCCGCCCACCCCGACTCCATGACCTCGCGCGGCGACACCTCGCCCGCCCGTACCTGCCCGGCGAGCACGGCCGCCGGCAGCCTCCACCACGCCGCCGCCGTCACGGCGTGACGTGCTCCACCACCGTGGGCAGCAGGAAGTGGCCGTCCTCGGCCTCGGGTGCGCCGTCGGTCGCGATGCCGGGCGCGAGCTGCCGGCCGTCGGGGGCGTCGGCGCGCAGCGCGGCCGCCTCGGGCGCGAAGGCCGTGGGCTCGCAATCGGCCAGGTCGAGCTGGTCGAGCTGGGCGGCGAAGTCGAGGATGGCCGAGAGCTGGCCGGCGACCTGCGCGACCTCGCCCTCAGGGATCGCGAGGCGGGCCAGCGCGGCGACCCGCTGCACCTCGTCATGCGGGATCGACATCGGCGCCTCCGGAGACGAAGCGGGCCAGCACCTTCTTGACCGAGCCCGCGAAGCGGACGGTGAGCTTCATGTCGGGCCCCGAACCCTCGGCGTCGAGCACGGTGCCGCGGCCGAAGCGCTCGTGGAACACCGCATGTCCGATGGCGCGGCGGCTCTCGGCGGAGCGCGCCGAGGGCACGCGCGGGATGACGTCCACGTCCGGGCCGCCGTTGTCGAACACGAGGTCGCGGATGTCGTCGCGGCCGGCACCGGCCACCCCGCCCGCGCCGCGCCGCGCATGCGGGGCGCCGCCGGCCGTGCGGCGGCCGAAGCGCTCGGCCGCGGGCTCCGCCGCCGCCGCGCGCGCGCCGCCCTCGCGGTGCAGCAGGTGCGGCGGGATCTCGTCCACGAAGCGTGACACCTGCCCGCCCCAGTTCCCCATCGCGCCCCCGGCGGTGAAACGGCGGCGGTAGGCGGCGGCCGTCAGCAGCACCTCGTCCTCGGCGCGCGTCAGCGCGACGTAGAACAGCCGGCGCTCCTCCTCGAGCTGCTCGGCGTCCTCGAGCGAGGAGGCGTGCGGCATCAGCCCCTCCTCGAGTCCGGCCACGGCGACGGCGCCGAACTCGAGCCCCTTGGCGTTGTGCACCGTCAGCATCAGGACGCGGTCCTGGTCCTCGTGCAGGCGGTCGGCGTCGGTGAGCAGCGAGCACTCCGACAGCCAGTCCAGCAGCCCGCC
>CAZMQP010000262.1:0-4210 GCA_964568385.1 uncultured bacterium | reverse complement strand
CCCGCTTCGTCTGCATCATCCACTCGAAAGTTAGAGAAGCAATGCATCAACACGCCGGACTCTCAGCACCGCTCAAGTACGGGGTCTGCGGCCCGGTGATCCCAGGTAGCCGAGCATGCGTGGTCCTCAACTACTTCCCGAATGGCAATGCGATCCCCGACGAACCGAAGCTTGCGATCTTCCGCACACTCAGGGACATGCTCTGAGCCTCCGGGTCGCGATGATCCGCAAGCCCCTCCACGGCAACCCGCGGTGAGCGAGCCGGTCACGCTCATCGCCAGCGTGCCGCTCACGCCGAAGCGATGTTCGCGCTGCTGCCAGAGCCCGCACCCGACGAACACGTCCTGTCCCACCCCCCGCGAGGAGCCCCCCCGACCATGAGCCGCGCCGCGCCCCGCCGCTTCATCCCGTTCGTCCACGTGCAGGACGTGCGGCGCTCGATCGCGTTCTACGAGACGCTCGGCTTCACGGTCGGCAACACGCACCAGCCGCCCGGGCACTCGGCCCCGGTGTGGGCGTGGCTCGAGTCGGGTGAGGCGCGCATCATGGTCGCGCTCGCCGACGGCCCGGTGGATGCGGGGCAGCAGGCGGTGCTGTTCTACCTCTACGTGGACGACGTCCCCGCCGCGCATGCGGCGATCGCTTCGGCCGGCTTCTCGCCGGGACCGATCGGCCATCCGTTCTACTGCCCGCACGGCGAGTTCCGCCTGATGGATCCCGACGGCTACGTGCTCATGGTGGCGCACACCTAGCCGCGCCGCTTGCCGCGCCCGGCACGATCCCGGCTTGACGCCAGCCGCGCGAGGGCTACGGTTGCGCGCTCGGACCCGCCCGCTCTCCAGGAGGCCCCATGTCCCCAGCCCCCAGGTGGTTCCCGCCCGTCTCGCTCGTGGCGCTGGCGCGCCGGGCCGCGGCGAACCGGTGGATCGGCTAGGTGCCCCGATGACGCGGCCCGCAGACGGCGCCACCGGACGGCCGTGGCTCGTCTGGGCGTGCGCCGCCGTGTTCTTCGCCATCCAGATGGGGTTCGGCCCGCGCTACCCGATGTTCCGAGACGAGTTCTACTACCTCGCCTGCGCCGACCGCCTGGCGTGGGGCTACGTGGACCACCCGCCGCTCTCGATCGCGGTGCTCGCGGCCTGGAAGGCGCTGTTCGGCGACTCGCTCGTCTCGCTGCGCGTGCTGCCGTCGCTGGCGGGCGCGGCGACCGTGGTGCTGGTGAGCGACCTGGCGGGGGTGCTCGGCGGTTCGGCGTTCGCGCGCACGCTGGCGGCGGTGGCGGTGCTGGCCGCGCCCACGCTGTACGGCATCACCGGCTTCTACTCGATGAACGCGTTCGACTTCGTGCTCTGGCTGACGGCGGCGGTGCTGCTCGCGCGTCTCGCGCGCGCCGAACCGGCCGAGCGCGCGCGGCGCTGGCCGTGGCTGGGGCTGGTGCTCGGCCTGGGGCTCCTCAACAAGCTCAGCGTCGGCGCGCTGGGCGCGGGCGTCGCGGCGGCGCTGCTGCTCACCTCGCTGCGGAGCGACCTGCGCACGCGCGGCCCGTGGCTGGCGCTGGCGATCGCGGCGGTGCTGTTCGCGCCGCACGTGGTGTGGCAGGCGCAGCACGGCTGGCCGACGCTCGAGTTCATGCGCAACGCCTCGCGCTACAAGAACGTGGCGCTGGGTCCGGTGGGGTTCGTGCTCGAACAGGTGCGCGACATCGGCCCGTGGAACGTGCTGCTGTGGTTGCCGGGGTTCCTGTGGCTGGGCTTCGGCGGCGCGGGGCGCTTCCGCGCGCTGGCGGTCGTGTTCCTGGTGGCCTTCGCGGCGTTCATGAACGGCAAGGCCTACTACATGGCGCCCGCCATGCTCATCCTGCTCGCGGCGGGTGCGGTGGTGGCGGCGCAGCGTCTCGCGGGACCGCGGCTGGGCTGGGTGCGCGCGGCCGTGCTCGTGCTGCTGGTCGTGCTGTCGTCGGTGGCCCTGCCGCTGGCGGCGCCGGTGCTGTCTCCCGAGGGGCTCACGCGCTACATGCAGACGCTGGGCATGATCCCGCGCAACGCCGAGCGCAACGCCCTCGGCCAGCTGCCGCAGCACTTCGCCGACCGCTTCGGATGGCAGGAGCTCACCGCGATCACGGCGCGGGCGTGGGACTCGCTCACGCCCGAGGAGCAGCGCCGCACCATCATCGTCACCTCCAACTACGGCGAGGCGGGCGCCCTCGACTACTACGGCCGTGCGCTGGGGCTGCCGCCCGCGCGCAGCCAGCACAACAACTACTACCTGTGGGGCCCGGGCGACCCCGGCGCCTCCATCGTCATCACCGTCGGCATCTCGACCGCGGGCCTGGCCGAGGTGTTCGACGACGTGCAGCCGGTCGCCGCGCTCACCGACCCGCGGGCGATGCCCTACGAACGCGAACACCCCGTGGCCATCTGCCGCGGGCTCAAGTCCGGCCTCACGGACATCTGGGCGAGGGGCCGGCACTACATCTGATCCCGGTCCGCGCCCGGCCATCGTTGCGAACCTCACGGAGGACCCGATGCCCCCGATCCTGCGCCGCATCCTCGCCGTTCTCGCCGGCATGGTCACCGGCTTCGTCCTCGTGGCGCTCGTCGAGTCGGCCGGCCACACGATCTACCCGCCGCCCAAGGACCTCGACTTCACCGACCCCGCGGCGCTCAACGCGTACGTGAGGAGCATCCCCCTGGGCGCGCTGCTGTTCGTGCTGCTGGCCTGGGTCGTGGGCACCTTCGGCGGGGCCTGGGTGGCGGCGCGCCTCGCGGGCCCGCAGCCGATGCTCCACGCCGGCATCATCGGCGCGCTGCTGCTGGCGGCCTCGGTCGCCAATCTCATCGCCATCCCGCACC
Source organism: uncultured bacterium (assembly GCA_964568385.1). Classification (GTDB taxonomy): domain Bacteria; phylum Eisenbacteria; class RBG-16-71-46; order RBG-16-71-46; family RBG-16-71-46; genus CADEFY01. The sequence goes on along the minus strand of CAZMQP010000262.1, from coordinate 1,358 downwards.
CCGTGTGGTTCTCCGTCTCGGCGGTCGTGCTGGTGCCGCTGTCGGCGTGGCGGGCGGGGCGGCTGGCCGCCGATTCCGCGGGCAGGGCCGCCGCGAGGACCTGAGCCGGCCCCGAAACGCCCGCGCCGCAGCGAGTTGGGGGCGCGATTCCGGGCCTCACGATTCGCGGCGCGCAGCCGAGACTTCCCTTGGACGCGGGGCCCTTCCGGGGCCTCGTGCGCATCCGCTTCGGCGGCGGGGAGCCTGGAGACCGGCATGACGGCGTGGTGGCGAAAGCGGACGGGTCCGGACGGCGCGGAGGCGGTGGCGGCTTCACCCGCTCCCGCTCCCGACGCGCCGTCGCCGCCCGCCGCGGCACCGCCGCCGGCGACGCGGCCGGGCGAGACGCCGCGCGCCGCGATGGAGGCGGCGCTGCGCTCGCTCACCGCCAAGCGTGCCGCCGCGCTGCTCGCGCGCGCCGATGGACTCGCGGCCAGCTCCGATGCGCCCGAGCTGATCGCCCGCATCGCCAACGCCGAACAGTTCACGCTCAAGCCCATGCCCGCGGCGGTGGCCCGCGCGATGCGCATGACCTACGACCTCAACGCCTCCATGCTCGAGCTGACCGACCTGTTCGAGAGCGACGCGGGGCTGGCGCAGGAGGCGCTGCGCGTGGCCGACTCCGCCTTCTACCGGCGCCCGGGCGGCACGCTCACGTCCATCTTCGACGCGGCGCAGCGCATCGGCATGTCGGGCCTGCAGAACGTGCTCATGGGCCACCTGGTCGCCAGCGCGCTGGCACGCCCCGGCGGCCACTTCGACGAGCTCGCCGACGCCGTGCACCGCCACGGCACCCGCACCGCCGCCATCGCGCGCCGCCTCGCCCGCGCCTTCGAGACCGAACCCGAGACCGCCTACTCGCTGGGACTGCTGCACGACGTCGGCAAGCTGGTGCTGTTCGATGCCATCGGCACGCTGCGCGCGCAGATGCGCCGCGAGGTGCGCATCCCGCCGCCGTTCCTCAAGGCGATGCTGCACGAGCTGCACGAACCGCTCGGCGGGCTGGCCGCACTGCGCTGGGGGCTGCCGCCGGGGCACGCGCGCGCGATCGCGCGCCACCACCGCACGCCGCGCCCCGAACAGCAGGAACCCCTGATCGAGCTGCTCTACGTGTCGGAGCGGGCGGATCTCGCCTACATCCGGCGCGCCGTGCTCGAGACCGAACGCTGGTGGCGCGAGGGCGCGCTGCGCAGCGACCGAGGTGCGATCGAACCGCTGATCGCCGAGGCCGTGAACGAACTGGACGAGGGCTGAGCCCACCCCCGGCGCTCAGCGGCGCCCATCGAGGAGGAGAGCATGTTCCGATCGCTCTGGAATCG
>CAZMQP010000261.1:0-4215 GCA_964568385.1 uncultured bacterium | reverse complement strand
GATAGAAGCGGGCGCGGGCGATGTCGTTCTCGGCGTAGGGCGCGAGGAAGGGCGCCAGCAGCGTGATCCCGGAGAGCCCGCCGAGCAGCCACAGCCCGGCCACCGCCAGCGCGTTGCGGCGGAACTGCCGCCAGAACAGCTGGCCCGGCGTGCGGACCGTCATCGCCGGTCCGGTCTCCGCGGCCTCGGGGCTCGCGGCGGCTCCCGCGTCGCGCACGTCAGTCATACGAGATCCGCGGGTCGGCGACCGCCAGCAGCAGGTCGGCGATGAGATTGCCCAGCACCAGCACGGTCGAGGCCATCAGGACCGCCCCCATCACGAGGTACTGGTCCTGCGTGGTCAGCGCCTCGAGCGTGATGCTGCCGAGGCCGGGCCACGAGAAGATGAACTCGGCCACGAACGAGCCCGAGACCAGCGAGCCGAGCGTGAAGCCGAACAGCGTGATGAGCGGGTTGATGGCGTTGCGCAGCGCGTGCTTGTAGATGACCACGCGCTCATCGAGTCCCTTGGCCCGGGCGGTGGTCACGTAGTCCAGCCGCAGCACGTCGAGCAGGTTGCCGCGCATCTGCCGCATGCGGCCCGCCAGCGGCACCAGTCCCACGACGAGCGCCGGCAGCGCGAGATGCCGCATCAGGTCGCCGAAGCGCTGCAGCGGGCTCATCAGGTCGTGGTCGAGCGACGTCATGCCGCCGAGCGGGAACCAGCCCGTCTGCGCCGCGAGGAACAGCAGCAGCAGGCCCGACAGCACCTCGGGAATGCTCAGCCAGACGAAGGCGATCAGCGACAGCGCCTTGTCCTGGAACGAGTACTGCTTCACCGCCGCGAGCACGCCGAGCGGGATCGCCAGCCCCCATGTCACCACCATCGCCGCCGTGGCGAGCAGCAGCGTGTTGGCGAGCCCCTGCTTGAGCACGTCGAACACCGGCTGGTGGCGTGAGAACGACTGCCCGAAATCGAAGTGGAGGAAGATGTTCTTGAGGTAGACGAAGTACTGCACGTACCAGGGCTGGTCGAGCCCGAAGTTCCGGCGCATCTGCTCGAGCGTCTCGGTCGAGATGGCGGGATTCTCGGCCATCATGTTGAGGAAGTCGCCCGGCGCCGCCTGCAGCAGCAGGAAGGTCAGGGCCGAGATGCCCAGCAGCAGCGGGATCGTCTGCAGGAGCCGCCGGAGGATGTACGTGCGCATGGGCCTAGCGGCGTCCGGCGCCCGGCTTCACGTAGATGACGTCGGCGTTCCACAGGATGCGGTGCGGCATCGGGCTCGGGTCCACGTTCCCGAAGCGCGCCCGCACCGGCAGCATCATCTTCTGCACCGGCAGCCACACCACCCAGGCCTGGTCGTTCACGATCGCCATGACCTCTCGGAACGTCCGCTTGCGCTCCTCGACGTCGAAGGTGCCCACGTTGGCCTCCATGAGGGCGTCGATGCGGGCCTCCTCCGGCGTCGCCGGCGTCGGCTGCCGGACGTTCCAGTAGTGCGTCAGCCCCGAGGACTTCCACACGTTCATGCCCATTCCCGGATCGGACGGCACCGCCGAACCCAGCCCGAGCAGCGCGGTCTCGTAGGTGAAATCGCTGCGGAACTTGGTGACCAGCGTGTTGAAGTCCAGGGGCGTCGGCACCATGTCGATGCCGACCTTGCGCAGGTCGTCCTTGATGAGGTTGAGCATGTCCACGCGCAGCCGGTTGTCGCCGTTGGTCATCATGGTGAACCGGATCGGATTGCCCTCGGTGTCCTCGAGGATGCCGTCGCCGTTCTTGTCCGCGTAGCCGAGCCCCGCCAGCAGGCGCTTCGACTCGGCCGGATCGTGGTCCGCGCCCTGGAACGCCGGGTCATGCCAGCGCGTGTTGCCCGGGGTCATCGTGGACCAGCCCTTGACGGCGAATCCCTGGAAGGGGCCCTTGATGAGCGCTTCGCGGTCCACCGCGTGCGACACGGCGCGGCGGAAGTCCCGCTGGTTGAACCAGCGGTACTTCACCGGATCCACGATCGGACGGCCCTTCTTGCGGTCGGGTCCGTCCTCACGCGCGATGTTGAGGTTGAACCAGAAGAAGTTGGTGTTGAACGAGGGGCCGATGTCGTGCAGCACGAAGTCGCCCCCCTTCGCCTTCTCGATGTACGAGGCGTAGTTCTCGGGCTTGACGTTGTCGAGCCCGTCGAGCTCGCCCTGCTCGAAGCGGAGCGCGGCCACGTCCTGGTCCTTGGCCACCACGTACACGATCTGGTCGAGGTACGGCAGGCGCTGGCCCTTGGCGTCCACGCCGAACCAATACGGGTTGCGCTCGATGATGGTGCGCTGGTCGTGCAGGTACTCCTTCAGCTTGAACGGTCCGCTGGTCACGATGCTGTCCGGGGGCGTGTTGGTGCCGTAGGCGGAGGCGAAGTTGCCGCTCTCGAAGGCCTTCAGCAGCGCATGCCGGGGCATGATGTACACGGATCCGACGTGCGCCATCAGCAGCGCGTCCACGCGCGGCGAGGTGATGACGAACGTGTAGCTGTCGGGCGCGCTGTAGGTGTAGGGCACGCGCTTGCCGTCCACCATCATGGTGAGGCCGTCCTGCATGGACGGGTGGAGCTTCGGGTCCATGACCACGTCGAAGCTGAACATCACGTCGGCGCTGGTGATGGGCACGCCGTCCGAGAACCGGGCCCCGCGGCGCAGGTGGAAGGTGGCCGTGCGGTTGTCGTCGCTCATCTCCCACGACTTGGCCAGCAGCGGCCGGTCGGCCATGGTCTTGTAGTCGATGTCGGTCAGCGCCGTGTAGAAGAACCGGATGACGTCGGTCGTCGAGGTCTCGTTGGCCATCAGCCCGTTGAACGTCTTGGGGCTGGAGGTGGCGCCGATGACGAAGCGTCCGCCGTGCACCCCGAGTTCCCGCATCGGCGTCGTCATCGTGTCCGCGGGCAGCGGATGCGCGTCCACCCAGGCCGATTGGGCCCGCTGGCCCCCACCGCAACTGGTCAGCAGGGCGACGAGCGAGAGCGCCGCGAGGGCGGCGGGGATCCTGCGGTGCATGGAGACCTCCCTGGGAACCGACGAGGCAGCAGGCGACAGTGGGTGCGGCAGTATAGGGAGTCGCATGCGAGGGCGGCAATCACAAGCGGACGGGTGCTGCGCGAGCCGGTCCGTCTGGCGCGAACCGACGTTCACGCGGTGTGACGACCGACCGGCGCGGCAGGAACACGACGAACGGGGCCCTCCGAGGCCGCCTCGATCGCCTCCGCGAGGTCCTCGAGTCCGCGCCGGGCGCCGAGCCAGCCGCCGATCTCGGCACTCGACGCCGCGAGACGCGCGCGCAGCCCGGTCCGCTCCGAGGGGCCGACGGCCAGGTAGTCGGCGAGCCGCTCGTGCCCGGGGCCGAGCAGCACGCTGCCCTGCTGCAACAGCACGTCCCGCGCCCGCCGTTGCGCGATGCCCGCGCACTTGCGCCCCTCGAGAAGCAGTTCGTGACGGGCCGAGGACGCGAAACACGGCGCGGCTGGCCCGCCCGCGACGCGCGGCGCCCCGCCCTCACGTGCGGCCGAGGGCGCCAGGGCCACCGGCACGCCGAGCCGGGCCAGCGCGCGCGCGAAGAGATCCGCCGTGCGCGCGTAGGCGCCCCGCGCATCGGCGGCCCAGCCGCCGGGGCCGATCCGTGCCGTCAGCGCGAACGTCCACTCGTCGGCGTGCAGGATGGCCCGGCCTCCGGTCGGGCGGTGAGCCCAGCGCACGCCGTCTCGTTCGCAGCGCGCCAGGTCGAGCTCGCGTTCCGCCACCTGCGAGGCGCCCAGCGTGATGCCCGCGGGCTCGAATCGGAACAGCCGCAACACCGCTTCGCCGGCCTCACCGGCGATCGCCGCCTCGAACGAATCGGCATCGCGGCGCATCTGCAGCATGACGTCGCCGGGCGGATCCACCCGCAGGATCATGGCGCCGGACGCACGCCGCCCCCGGCGCGCGCGCGCGGCCGGGGGCGGCGGGAGACGGCAGGAGCGCCGGCGGCGGTCACTTCATCCCGAGCCAGTCCTCCAGCAGGAACTGGAAGCGGCCCACCAGCAGCGAGATGCGCGACATGACCGTGTACCCGTAGCCGGCGCCGAAGCTCACCATCAGGAACAGGATGCCGAGGCGGGATGCCGCCCCCAGCGCGCCCTTGTGCTCGCGGCTGAAGAAGAAGAACAGCAGCGAGGCGATGAGGCCGACGGTGAAGATGATGGCGTCGAGCGAGCCCAG
>CAZMQP010000260.1:1242-4256 GCA_964568385.1 uncultured bacterium | reverse complement strand
CGGCAGCACGTTGTTGGCCATGAAGCCGATCATCGTGGCGCTGAACAGGCTGCCGGTGGTGAGGGGCTGCGGCGTCCGGATCAGGAACCGCCAGCGCACGGCGCGCAGCCAGAAGCCGAACAGCGTGACCACGCAGACCGCGCCGAAGCCGGCGTAGTTCGCCTCGCGCAGGGCGGCCCACACCTCGGCGAGCCGCATGTCCTTCATGGACAGCCAGACGCAGACCGCGGAGATGACCAGGCCGACCGTCAGCTGGAGGGCGCGGGTCATGCCACCCCCCCGCCGCCGCGGGCGTCGCGCATCGCCTCGAGCTCGTGCCGCAGCAGCGCCATCTCGCGCGTGAGCATGTGGTTCTCCCAACCGAGCCGCGACAGCTTGACCGACAGGTACAGCAGCATCGCCACGGCGAAGGCGAGGCCGAAGGCGAACACCGTGGAGGACTCGCCGAGCACCCCGAGCCCGCGCGTGATCCACGTGAGCAGCGGGGTCGAGAAGCCGAGCGCCGCGATCACCACCGAGGCGATGACCCACAGCAGCGAGTACTCCTCCGACAGCCGGCGCCGGCGCACCAGGTCGAGGACGTAGAGCGCGAGCAGCACGGCGCCGAAGGCGACGATGACCTGGGTTCGGGACAGGAAGACCATGGGGTTCCTCTCAGACCGGACGGCGCAACAGCGCCATCAAGGAGGCCAGCAGGTTCTTGTACGGGTAGTAGAGCTGCTTGCCGAGGGTGTAGAACGAGCGTCCGGCGTGCCGCTCGCGCATCTCGACCGCGACCTCGGCGAGCCGGAAGCCCTGGCGCGAGAGGGTGATGAGCAGCGGGGCGTCGGGGAAGTCCTTGGGGAAGTCGTGCTGGCAGAGCTGCATCACCGGGCGCGAGTAGGCGCGGAACCCGGACGTCGTGTCGGTGATGCGCTGGCCCAGTGCGAGACGGACGACCGCCGAGAAGATGACCATCCCGGCGCGGCGGTGCAGCGGCGCACGATAGCCGGTGCGCGTGACGTAGCGCGACCCGATCGAGACATCACAGCGGCCGGCGCGCACGGGCTCGAGCAGGGCCTCGAGATATGCGGGGTCGTGCTGGCCGTCGGCGTCGAGCTGCACGCCGATGTCGAACCCGTGCTCGACCGCCCATCGGAACCCCGTCTGCAGCGCGCCGCCGACGCCGAGGTTGACGCTGTGCCGCACGACCGGCACCCCGGCCGCGCGCGCGACCTCCCGGGTGCCGTCGCGGGAACCGTCGTCCACCACGAGCACGTCGATTCCGGGCGCCTTGGCGCGAACCTCGGCGAGCGTGCCGGGCAGGCTGTCCTGCTCGTTGTGGGCGGGGATGATGATGAGCACTCGCGGCGTGGTCATGCGGCTCTCCGGGGCTCGAAGACACGGGCCAGCTGGTCCAAGCGTCCCACGATGGCATCCCGCCCGCGTCGCTGCCAAGCGGTGCGGAGCGGAAGGCCCGCCAGTTTCTCGAGATCGTGGCGGGTGACGAGCGCGAGCGCGAAGATGGCGACGAGGCCCGGCACCAGCAGTGAGACGCGAAGCGGCAGCGCCACCGACGGCGCCAGCATCTGGTCGAACAGCAGGGCGAGCGCGAGCCCGGGCACGAGCAGGGTCGCCGCTCGCAGCACGTCGCCCATGCGGCCCGAGGTGCCCTCCGGCATGGCGTGCTTCATGAGCCACAGTGCGCCCACATACGACACAGCGGCGCCCATGAGGTTGGCCACCGCCGCCCCCATCGCCCCCAGCACCGGCAGGAACAGCAGGTAGCCGGCGATCTCGCCGGCCAGCTTGGCCACCGCCAGCACCAGCACGAACCCGGGCCGGCGCAGCGCCTGGAACAGCATGGTCAGCGGCTGCTGCGCCGTCCGCACCATCGGGACCAGCGCCAGCACGCGCAGGATCGGCACGGCGGGCTCGAACAGCGGGCTGCCCAGCCACAGGGTCAGCTCGTGCGCGAACGCGAAGAGCATGAACGACAGCACGCAGGCGGTGAGCTGGATGAGGCGGAACGCCTGATCGAACACGTGGCGCAGCCGCTCCTGCTCGCGGCGCGCCACGAGCTGGGTGAGCGAGGGCAGCAGCGAGGCCGGCAGCGTGTGCACCAGTTCGACGAAGCGCTCCACGGTCTGGAACGCGAACGAGTAATAGCCGAGCGTGGTCGCATCGAGGACGCGGGCCAGCACCAGCTTGCCGAGGTTCTGCCCCGACAGGAAGGCGGCACGGGCCCCGAGCAGCGGCAGGCAGTAGCGCAGCATCGGACGGAAGAGCGGAGCACCCTCCTCGGGATCGGACGGCTCGGGGGCCGCCCGCCGCGCCAGCACCACGATGCGGGCGGCCGCGGCGCCGACGAGCGCCGCCTGCAGCACCGTGAGCGCGGTCAGTCCCACCGCCAGTTCCACCAGCCCCTTCTGGAAGTACCAGAGCCCGGCCACGAGCACGGTCTTGCCCAGGTTGAACACCAGCGAGATCGCGCTCATCCACTCGAAGCGCTGCAGCCCGTAGAGCACGGCACGGCCGGTGGTCGCGAGCCCGTCGCTGGCGATGAACAGCGTCAGCACCGGCAGCAACACGGTGAGCTCCGGCATCCGGTAGTGCTCGGCGAGCGCCGGGGCGACGGCCGCCACCAGGAGCGCCACCAGCACCCCGAGCAGCGTCTTGCGGCCGAGCGCGAGGCGGAACGCCCGTGCGAGCAGACGCAGACGGCCGTGGGCCTGGTACTCGGCGGTGTAGCGCTCGAGGAACACTTCGGCATTGCCGCCGAGGGCCGTGGCCAGCCCGACGATGGCGAACGCGAGCGAGAAGACGCCGTACTTCGTGGGGCCGAGCCAGCGCGCGAGCAGCGCGATGTACACCATGGTCGAGATGAGGGCCGCGAACTTCTCGATCGCCAGGTACAGCGCGCCGCGGCTGACGTTGCGTGCGATCTCGCCGCGCTTCACGCCGCCTCCCCGCCGCGCAGCGCGGCGCACTCGCGCTCGAGCAGCCCGCGCAGGTCGCGCAGGTGCCCGACGCCG
>CAZMQP010000260.1:0-1232 GCA_964568385.1 uncultured bacterium | reverse complement strand
TTCGCCAGGCCCGGCGGGCAGCGGCCGGTTCGAGGCGAGGAACGCCGTCATGTCGGGATGCCGCGGGTCGTACCCGTGCATGGCCGCCACCGGACGCGAGCCCATGAACGAGGGCACGAGCAGCGCCCCCGGCTCGAGCAGCCAGAGGTCCTCGCCGTAGCGATGGTCGTCGAACCACGCCCCCTCGCGCTCGAGCGCCGCGCGGTCGAGCCAGCGCCCGCGCGGCTCCGCGTCCAGCGCCCGGCGCACGGCCTCGCGAGCGGCGCCGCCGCGCCACCAGAAGCGCGCCATCGTCGAATCGAGGAAGACGTCGTAGTCGCGGCCGGCCTGCGCCGCGAGCGGCGCCAGGCGGGCCTGCACGTCCACGTGCGCCTCGACATCCACCATGCCGTGGTCGGAGAGCACGTGGCACCACAGCGGGCGGCCCGCGTTCTCCGCCGCCGCGAACGCGTCGGCGACATAGCGCTCGACCGCCACCAGGCACTCGGCCACACCGGTGCCGCGGCTGCCCTCGCGGTGCAGGCGCGCGTCGAGTTCGGCCGTGTACACGAACTGCACGTCGTCCTCGCCGGCCGCGATCCGCGCCAGCGACTCGGCGAACGCGTCCCGCTGCGGCGTGCGCCAGTTCCAGCCCCGCCAGCGCAGGCCCGACTGCTCGAGCGTGTCCCACAGCGAGCCGCCGGGCAGCCCGCCCGGGGAGAAGGGGTCGGACCGCTCGGGGAGGTCGAAGCGCTCGAGCCGCTCGCGAGGCACCTCGTAGAGGTTGAAGTAGCCCTCGACGCCCCGCGCCGCGACGAGCCGCGTGAGCAGGCGGGTCATGCGCCAGCTGTCGCGCACGCGCGGCGGCAGCCAGCGCAGGTGCGAGAAACCGGCGAACGGCGTATCGCCATCGGCGCGGCGGTACATCAGGAAGCGCCCGTGCTCGGACGGCAGGCGGCCGGTGAAGACGGTCGGCAGCGCGCCGGAGCTGAAGCCGAGGATGGTGGCGATCTCGCGCCGGTGCGGCAGTTCGGGCAGGAAGCGGGGGCGCGAGGCCGCGAGCCGCCAGCCGAGGGCGTCCACCAGCACGATCAGGAGCATCGGGCTCACGCGGCGAGGCCCTCCCCCTCGCCCGCCACCCAGCGCCCCCAGCACGTCCGCGCCTCGCGCGCCGCTCGGCCCCACTCCCGGGCCGAGACCACGCCGAGCGCGTCGAGCAGGCGCAGCGCTCCCGACGGCAGCGAGGGCGCCGC
>CAZMQP010000259.1:0-4262 GCA_964568385.1 uncultured bacterium | reverse complement strand
GCCGTCGGCGCGCACGCCCTCGGCCAGCACCATCTCGCGCAGCTCGTCGCGCTCGATCTCGTGGAGCAGCTTGCCGATGAAGGCGGCCTTGTCGCCGTACTTCTCGGTCAGCGAGGCCTTGGCCTCGCTGGTGATGATGTCCAGCTCCTCCTGGCGGCGCTCCTTGCCCGGGATTCGGATCGCGGCGCGCAGGCGGCCGGCGAACGAGCTGCGCAGCTCGTTCTCGAGGTCGCTGAGGTCGAGCTTCTCGACCAGCGGACGCTTGGTGCGCGGCGCCTTGGAGGTGAGTTCGACCTGGGCCGCCACGATGCGCTGGATGTGGCCCATCGCGAACTCGAGCGCGGCCAGCATGTCGGCCTCGGGCACCTCGCGGCACCCGCCCTCGACCATGATGATGTCCTTGGCCGTGCCCGCCACGATGATGTCCATGTCGCTCTCATCGAGCTGCGAGAACGTCGGCATCACGATGAACTCGCCGTCCACGCGGCCGACGCGGACGCCGGCGAAGGGCTCGGGGAACGGGATGTCGGAGAGCAGCAGCGAGGCCGAGCCGCCGATGAGGGCGAGGACGTCGGCGTCATGCTCCTGGTCCGACGACACGACGGTCGCCATGACCTGCGTCTCGTACGGCCACTGCTTGCTCATCAGCGGACGGATCGGCCGGTCGGTGAGGCGCGAGCTGAGCGTCTCCTTCTCGGTCGGACGGCCCTCGCGCTTGAAGAACCCGCCCGGGATCTTGCCGGCGGCGTACGTGCGCTCGCGGTAGTCCACCGTCAGCGGGACGAAGTCGATCCCCGGCTTGGCGGTCTTGGCGGCGCTGGAGGCCACGAGCACGACGGTGTCACCGAGTTGCGCGACGACGGAACCGCCGGCCAGCTTGGCCCACTTGCCCGTGGAAAGCGTGAGGGCCTTGCCCCCGAGGTCCACGGAGATCTTGTGTTCGGTCATGCCACTTCCTGTCTCTCGCATGCACACGGGGCCTTCCCGTGCGCGACCACCCATCCGGCCCTGCGTCGGCCGGCGGGCCGGGCGGGGACCACCCCCGCCCTAGAAGGAACGCGGCCCGGGAAGGGCCGCGTCCACCGCCGCCAGGTCCATCCTAGCGACGAAGTCCCAGATCCTTGACGACCTTGCGGTAGCGCTCGACGCGGGTCGACTTGAGATAGTCGAGCAGCCGGCGTCGCTGGCCCACCATGCGGAGGAGGCCGCGGCGCGACGCATGGTCGCGCTTGTGGATCTTGAAGTGCTCGGTCAGGTAATTGATCTTCTCGGTGAGGAGGGCGATCTGCACCTCCGGGGAGCCCGAGTCCCCCTCGTGCGTCTTGAACTTCTCGATGATGCCCTGCTTCTGCTCTTTGGTGAGCGTCACCGGGGCCTCTCCTGCCAGATGGTGGATGACGGGCCCCATGCCGGGAGTGTCAGGCCTCCACGGCCGGAGCGGACCGATGCGGCGCCTCGCAGGGCTCCGCGACGGTGCAATGTAGCACCGCCCCCCCGGGCCTCCAAGCCCGGCCTCGGGCGCATGGACTACGGGATGTCGGACTCCGCGGCGGTCCCGGCCAGCACCTGCCGGGTCTCCCGGACGTCGTGGGCCATCTGCGCCACCAGCGCCTCGGCGCCGTCGAAGCGCAGTTCCGGGCGCAGGAACCGGACGAACCGGACCTCGAGCACCTGGCCATAGAGGTCGGCGTCGAAGTCGAGCAGGTGCACCTCGATCGTGCGCACCTGGCCGCCGAACGTGGGCCGGATGCCGATGCTCATGGCGCCGGAGCGCCAGGCCGTCTCGCCTGCCCGGCGCACGTGCACCGCGTAGATGCCGTGTCCGGGCACCACCTTCTCGTCGGGCAGGCGCAGGTTGGCCGTCGGGTAGCCGAGCGTGCGCCCGATGCCGTCGCCGCGCACCACCAGCCCGCTCAGGCGGTAGGCGCGCCCGAGCAGGCGCGCCGCCTCGTCCACCCGGCCCTCCGCCAGCGCCGCGCGGATGCGCGTGCTCGTCACCGGCGCGCCGTCCACGGACAGCAGCGGCACCGGCTCGACCTCGAATCCGTGCGCGGCCCCGATCTCGGCCAGCCGCGCGACGTGGCCGGCCCGGCCGCGGCCGAGCGCGAAGTCCTCGCCCACCACCAGCCAGCGCGGCGCGAACGGCCGGACGAGGTGCGTCTCGACGAACTGCTCCGGCGTCAGCGCCGCCAGCTCGCGCGTGAACGCCACCACGTGCAACTCGATGCCCATGGCCGCCAGGCGCTCCTGCTTCTCGGGCAGCGGCGTGAGCGGCGGCATGGGGCGGAACTCGCGCGCGAGCACGACGTCCGGGTGCGGATCGAAGCTGACCGCGACGCAGCGTCCATCGCCGGATCGCTCGCGCGCGCGCCGCAGCAGCGCGCGGTGGCCGAGGTGGAGGCCGTCGAACACCCCGACCGCCGCCACCGTGCTCATCGCGCCGCGGCTCCGTGCACGGCCCACGGGAACACCACGTCCGGCTGCGCCAGCCACGCGCCGCCGCTGGAGCGCCGCACGCCGGCGAGCGCCAGCGCCCGGCCGTCACGGTCGCGCAGCACGACGGCGCGCGGCGCCGTCTCGCCGCCGGTCCATGGCTCCGCCAGCGGCAGGGCGCGTCCGTGCCCGAGCGACTCGGCCTGGGCGGCATCGAGCGCGATCGCCGGCAGCGACCGCAGCGCGTCGTCGAGCGAGATGCCGTGGGCCGCGATCACCTCGCCGGCCGGCTGCTCGAGGAGCGCCGTCCACGCCACGGCCTGTTCGATGCGGAACGGCTCGCTGCCGAGCCGCCGCAGCGAGGCCAGCGCCGCTCCGGTGCCGAGTCGCGCGCCGAGGTCGTGCACCAGCGTGCGCACGTAGGTGCCTCCGGAACAGCGCACCTCGAAGGCCGCGCCCTGCGGATCGAAGGACCGCCACGTCCACGCCTCGACGCGGACGGCGCGCGGCTCGCGCTCGACCGCCTCGCCGCGCCTCGCGATCGCGTGCAGGCGCTCGCCGCGGTGCTTGAGCGCCGAGACCATCGGCGGCACCTGCATCAGGTCGCCGGTCAGGGCGTCCGAGGCCGCGCGGATGCGGCCGGGGTCCAGCCCCGAGGCATCGCGCTGCTCGAGCACCCGGCCGTGCAGGTCCTGCGAGTCGGTGACGACGCCGAAGCGGGCCGTGCCCTCGTAGGTCTTGCTCCCCCCCTGCCACACGCCGGCGCAGCGCGTGGCCGCCCCGACCACCAGCACGAGCAGCCCGGTGGCGCCGGGGTCGAGCGTGCCGAGGTGGCCGATGCCGCGGGTGCCGAGGCGGCGCCGCGCGCGGTCCACGACGTCGTGCGACGTGATCCCGGCGGGCTTGTCCACCGGCAGCAGGCCCGACCAGCCGGCAGTCGGCGGCGGTGCGGCCGCCTCGGGCCGGCCGCCGCTCAAGCGCCGCCCTCGTCGTCGTCCGGCAGCGGCTCCCCCGTCTGCAGGCGTCGCAGCAGGTCGTCCACGCGCGCGCCGCGGTCGAGCGAGTCGTCGAGCACGAAGCGCAGTTCGGGCACCTCGCGCAGCCCGAGGCGGTCGCCCAGTTCGTGACGCACGAAACCGGAGGCATGCTGCAGGCGCGCCACCGCGCTGGCGCGCTGGGCCGGGTCGCCGAGCACGCTCACGAAGATCTTGGCGAACGACAGGTCCGAGGTGACCTCGACATCGGTGACCGACACCATCGCCGTCAGGCGCGGATCGCGCAGGCGCATCTGCAGGATCTCGGCGACCTCGCGCCGCATGAGGTGCGCGACCTTCTCGGGACGGATCCTCATCGCACCTCCTCCTGCCAGTCGAGGACCTGCGCCTCGAACGTATGGTCCACCAGCCGTCTCACCTCGTCGAGCTGCTCGCGGCCGCGGGCGCCGTCCGCCGCGACGATGGCGAGCCCGATCGCGGCGCGCTGCCACAGCTCATGGTGATCCACCTCGGCCACCGCGAGAGTCGCTGCTGCACGCCGATGTTGTGCAGAATCTGATGCACGCCTTCGTGCGCGACCGTCGAGATGCACTCCTTCAGGGCCAACTCGGGGGCAATGTCGGCCAACTCCGATTGTTCGTACATCAGCACGCGGTTCGTCACGCCGTCGTAAAAGGCCGCAACCCCGGAGCCGGCGAACATGCCGTGCATGTAGTCTTCCCACTCCTGCCGAGTCTTGAACATGACGACGACCAGCGGATAGTCGGGCTCGACGGTCGGAATCTTGCGCAGCTTCAGGTAGTTGACAAGGCCCGGATACATCGACTCCAGGAT
>CAZMQP010000258.1:0-4285 GCA_964568385.1 uncultured bacterium | reverse complement strand
TTCGACGTGACGCGCGGCCCGAAGGGGCTGCAGGCGGCGAACGTCCGCAAGGCCTGAAGCGCCCGAGGTACCACCTCACGCTCGATGGGCGGCGTCCGAGAGGACGCCGCCCTCGGCGTTTCCGGGGGTGAGTTCCGCCCGCTCGGCGAGGCCCTAGAAGCTCCCGCCCACGCTGCCCGAGTACTGGTCGCCGCGCGGGTCCATGGGGTTGCCGGAGGCGTCCGTGCCGCGGAACCGGAACACCCAGTGCGACGGATCCATCACGCCGTTGCCCTGCGCGTTCTGCGTGATGTCGAAGTAGATGTGCGCCTTCCTGGTGACGGGGTCGTAGCGCACCGCCACCGGGAGCGGCCGCAGCGCGACCTCGCGGTCCGGGTGCTGCGTGACGCCGAAGTTGTAGAAGCCGGCCGGTCCGCCCTCCGCGCGCGAGATGTCCCAGTTGTAGATGTTCTGCACCGAGGCGGCATCCATCGCCTGGTTGAACGTCAGCACGAGCTCGAAGCGCTTGCTTGCCCCCGGCACCGCCAGCGACTCGTCCAGCGTCGAGAGCGCCGTGTTGGGCCCCAGCGTCGAGCGGAACGTGGTCGTCCCCGGGTCGAGATAGGCGATCTGCGGCGTCAGCATCTCGAGCTGGAGCTGGTAGGCATAGGCGGCCGCCTGGTCCGAGCCCTGGCGGTAGAGGTCCTCGACCAGCGCCTCGGCACGGTCGAGGTCGCCCAGGCCGATGTGCGCGCGCCCGAGATCGGCGAGCGCGCCGGCATCCCGCGGTGAGATCGCCAGCGCGCGCTTGAGGTACGCGATGGCCTCCTGCGGTCGGCCCTGCTCCAGCCGCACCTGGCCGAGCGCGCGATGCGAGCCGGGGTCGCGCGGCGCCAGACGCGCGAGCCGCTGGAACTGCGCCTCGGCCTCGGCGTGGCGGCCCTGTCCCAGGTAGAGGTAGCCGAGCGTCGCGGCGGTCGGGACCGAGTTGCGGTCGAGCCGCTGCACGGCGAGGTACTCCTTCTCGGCCTCGTCGAGCCGGCCGTACTGCTGGTAGATGCGGGCGAGGTCGGTGCGCGCGTCCACCGAGTCGGGCGCCACGCTGACGCCGCGGCGATAGGCGTTCACGGCCTGCTCGCGCTCGCCGAGCAGCGCATGGGCGCGGCCGATGTAGCGCTGCGCCACGCTCGAGCGCGGCTCGTAGCCGATGGCGCGCTGGAACTCGGGGATCGCCTCGCGGTACTGGCCGTCGCGCATCAGCTTGGCCCCGCGAGCGATCGCGGCGCCGGCGAGCTGGCTGCGCGTGGCGCCGGCATTCGCGGTGGCCGCGAACGCGCCGGACGCGCCGATGCCGGACAGGACGGACATGGGACCCTCCGAAGCAGGCGGCTCCTGCCGCCCTCCCCCGGAAGTCTCGGCCGCTCGAGGAGGCGCTTGAGCCCCCCCGCTCAGTGGGCCGTGAGCCCCAGCAGCAACTGGGCGAGCACGATCTTGGCCACGGTGGCGATCGGTCCGACGCTCGAGTAGCCCGCATCGGGCGAGGCGTCACGGGCGGCGTCGTTGGCGAACGCCAGTGCGGCGGGCTGCGTGTGCACGCCCGCGGCCATCCCCATCGCCATCCCGGCCGGCGCGCGCAGCGCCAGCCGTGCGGTGACGAGCGCGAGCGTCGCGGTGGTGAGGGTCACCCCGGCCCCCAGCGCCAGCAACTCGGGGCCCCCGCCCGCCCGGAGCGTCTCCAGGAACGGCGTGCCGGCGCGCACGCCCACCCCCGCGAGGAACACCGACACGCCCACCTGCCGCAGCGTCACCGACGCGCTGTAGGGCAGCTGCCACAGGATCGGCCCGCTGCGGCCGAGGCCGCCCAGCACCAGCCCCATCACCAGCGGCCCGCCGGCGGGCCCGAGCCGGAACTCCCCGCCGAAGGGCAGCGGCACCTCGACCATGCCGAGCAGCAGGCCGAGCGCGGCGCCGAGTCCGAACGACACCACGTCGATCTCGGAGATGGCGCGGTAGCTGTCGCCGAAGAAGCGCGACACCTCCTCCATGCGCGCCCGCGGGGCCACCGCGCGCACGCGGTCGCCCAGCTCCAGCACGGTGCGACCGTCCGGGGCGAGGTCGAGATCGCCCCGGCGCACGCGCGTCACCAGCGCGCCGAACCGCGACAGCGTGCGCAGTTCGGCGAGCGGCCGGCCGACCGCATGGCGCTCGGAGACGAAGATGCGGCGATGCTCGAGTCCGCTGGCCTCGAGGCTCACCCCTTCGCTCGAGACCTCGCCGAGTTCCGCGACCAGTGCGTCGAGCGCCTGCGGCATGCCGACCGCGGTGACGAGGTCGTCCAGCGCCAGCGCCTCCGAGGGCGGCAGCAGCGACCACGCCCCGCGCCGGCGCAGGCGCACGAGCCGGGCGCGGATGCCGGTCTCGCGCAGCAGCGCCTCGGCGCTGCGGCCCGCCGCGCGCTCGCGGGTCACCTTCACGAAGCGCATCTCGAGGCGCCCCATCTGCCGCGCCTCGTCGAGTTCGCGACCCCACAGCCGCCTCGCGACCGCGAGCGCGAGCACGATGCCGAGCGCGCCCATCGGGTAGGCCACCGAGTAGCCGACGATGGGGCCGGGATGACCCGGCGGCAGCCGCTCGAGCACGCCGGCCAGCGCCGGCGTGTTGGTGAGCGCCCCGCAGAAGAGCCCGGCAGCCACCGGCGAGGACACCTCGAGCAGCGGACGCACCAGGTGCACGATCGCGAAGGCGGCCCCGAGCAATGCGGTGACCCACAGCGCGTCACGGCCGCCCCGCCGCCGGAACGAGGCCCAGAAGCCGGGCCCGCTGCCGATGCCCACCGCATACACGAACAGCACGAGTCCGAAGCGCGAGAACAGCTCGGGCAGTTCGAGCCGGGGCTCGAGCGCCCCCGCGGCGAGTCCGACGAACAGCACCGCGGCCACACCCAGCGAGACGCCCCCGACCGACACGCGGCCCAGCGCGAATCCGAGTGCGAGGACGAGGAAGAGCAGCAGCAGCGGCTGGGCGACGAGCAGGTCGGTCACGTGCGCAGACTACGCCGACGGCGCCGAGTCGGCATCCGGGCCGCCTCGCGGAGGGAGCGCCGGCGCGGTAGCCTGACGCACTCGTCCGATCGGCCGCCCGTCCGCTTCGAGGAGGTTGCCATGCGACTGCTGCCGCGCTTCGCGCTGTTCGCGCTGTCCCTCGCCGTGCCGTTCCGGCCCGCCGCCGGCGCCACCCCGGCTCCCGCCACCCTGCCCCCCTCCGAAGCCGCCGCGCCCGCGCGGCTCGAGGCCTCGCCGCGCCATGGCGAGTTCGTGGGCGTGCCCTTCGGCGCCGGGCATCCGCCGCTGCGCACCTGGGTCTCCTATCCCGAGCGCGCCGACCGCGCCGGCGTCGTCGTGCTCATCCACGAGATCTACGGGCTCACCGACTGGATGCGCGGCGTCGCCGACCAGCTGGCCGCCGACGGCTGGATCGCCGTGGCGCCCGACCTGCTCACCGGCCTCGGGCCGCGAGGCGGCGGCACCGAGTCGGTGAGCACGCGCGACTCGGTGGTGCAGATGGTGCGCTCGCTCTCGCCCGCCGCGACGGCCGCCCGGCTCGACTCGGTGGCCGCGTGGGCGCGCGCGCTGCCAGCGGCCAACGGCAAGCTCGCCACGATGGGGTTCTGCTGGGGCGGCTCGCGCAGTTTCGAGTCCGCCGCCTGGGCGTCGCCGCCGCAGGCGGCGGTCGTCTTCTACGGCAGTTCGCCCGACAGCGCCACGCTCGCTGCGGTCCGGTCGCCGGTGCTGGGCCTCTACGGGGCCGACGACGCGCGCGTCAACGCCACCATCGAACCCGCTCGCGAGGTGCTCCGCCGCCGCGGGCGCGTGTTCGAGACGCACGTGTTCGAGGGCGCCGGCCACGGATTCCTGCGCCAGCAGGAGGGCCGCGACGGCGCCAACCGCCGCGCCGCCGAACAGGCGTGGCCGGCGGTGAAGGCGTTCCTCAGCGCCCGCCTGCGCTGAGTCCGCCGCTTCCAGGCTCGTCGATCGACAGCAGCCGCGTCTCGCCGCGCGCGAGCGGCGGGGCGTCGGAACCGCAGCCCTCGCAGCCCTCGCACGCCGGCGAGGCGCCGCCGCGTCCGGCGCGCACGCGCCGCAGCGCCAGCCACGCCAGCGCGCCGAGCGCGGCCGCCGCCGCCACCGCGTCCTGCCAGCCGAGCCCGCTCATCCCGACAGCCCCAGCAGGCGGCCGCCCTGGAAGACGAGCAGCGAGGCGCCGTAGGCGAGCACGTTCATCATGACCAGCATGAACAGCGGCCACC
>CAZMQP010000257.1:3220-4294 GCA_964568385.1 uncultured bacterium | reverse complement strand
TCGACGCCAACGGCGGCGTGTTCGAGCCGCTGCTGGGCGAGGCCGGCGCCATCATCAGCGACGAGCTGAACCACGCCTCCATCATCGACGGCATCCGCCTGTGCAAGGCACAGCGCTGGCGCTACCGCAACAACGACATGGCCGACCTCGAGCGCTGTCTCGAGGAGGCCAGGGCGAAGGGCTGCGCCCAGACGCTCATCGTGACCGACGGCGTGTTCTCGATGGACGGCACCATCGCCGACCTGCGCGGCATCTGCGACCTGGCCGACCGCTTCGGGGCGATGGTGATGGTGGACGAGTGTCACGCCACCGGCTTCATCGGCGCCACCGGCCGCGGCACGCCCGAACTGCACGGGGTCCGCGGGCGCGTGGACATCGTCACGGGCACCCTCGGCAAGGCGCTCGGCGGCGCGCTCGGCGGCTTCGCGGCCGCCCGCGGTCCGATCGTGCAGATGCTGCGACAGCGCTCGCGCCCCTACCTGTTCTCGAACACGCTGCCGCCCGCGGTCGTCGGCGCCGGGATCGCCGTGCTCGACCTGCTCCGCTCGTCCACCGGGCTGCGCGACCGGCTCGAGGTGAACACGCGGCGCTTCCGCGACGGCATGACCGCCGCCGGGTTCGACCTGCGGCCGGGCGTGCATCCCATCGTCCCCATCATGCTCGGCGACGAACGCCTGGCGCACGAGATGGCGGCGCGGCTGCTCGAGGAGGGCATCTACGTCATCGGCTTCTCGTTCCCGGTCGTGCCGCGGGGCAAGGCCCGCATCCGCGTGCAGCTGTCGGCGGCCCACACCGAGGCCCACATCGACCGCGCCATCGCGGCGTTCACGCGCGTGGGCGCCGCACTCGGGGTGATCCGGCACGCCGGCGCGTGAGGCGCGCCGCGCGGGCTCGCGTCCGCTTGACCCATCTCGATGCAGGCGGCTAACTTCGGGCGGTTCGGACCTTCACCCTGAGGACCCATCGTGCAGCCCTCCTCCGCACTGCGCCGCACCCCGTTCCACGCCTATCACCAGGCGGCCGGGGCCAAGCTGGTGGATTTCGCCGGCTTCGAGATGCCGGTCCGCTACACCG
>CAZMQP010000257.1:0-3210 GCA_964568385.1 uncultured bacterium | reverse complement strand
GCGATGTCCGCGAGCACCTGGCGGTGCGCCAGGCGGCCGGCCTGTTCGACATCAGCCACATGGGCGAGTTCGAGGTCCGCGGCGCCGGCGCCGCCGAGTTCCTGGACCGCGTGGTCACCAATCACGTCGGCGCGCTCGAGGTGGGCCAGGCGCTCTATTCGCCCATGTGCCTGCCCTCGGGCGGCATCGTGGACGACCTCCTCGTGTACCGGTACCCGGATCACTACATGCTGGTGGTCAACGCCTCCAACATCACCAAGGACCTGGCGTGGATCCAGGACCAGCGGCCCGGGTCCGTGAGCCTTGTGGACCGCTCGGACGAGACCGCCCTGCTCGCCATCCAGGGGCCGCGCGCCGCCGAACTGCTGCGCCCCCACGCGCCCGCGGCGGCGCTGGAACTGGGCTACTACCGCTTCACGACCTGCACGCTGTTCGGCGCCCCGGTCACGCTCTCGCGCACCGGCTACACGGGCGAGGACGGTTTCGAGATCTACCTCGCCCCGCAGCATGCGGCAGCCGTGTGGGAGGGGCTCACCGCCGCCGGCGCGCCGTTCGGGCTCGAGCTGATCGGCCTCGGAGCGCGCGACACGCTGCGGCTCGAGATGGGCTACATGCTCTACGGCAACGACATCACCGGCACGACGTCGCCCCTCGAGGCCGGGCTCGGGTGGACGGTCAAGCTTCAGAAGGGCGACTTCACCGGCCGCGAGGCGATCGTCCGCCAGAAGGCCGAGGGGCTGACACGGCGGCTGGTCGGGTTCCAGCTCGAGGGACGCCGCGTCCCGCGGCATGGCATGGCGATCCTGGCCGGCGGCGCCGTGGTGGGGGAGGTCTCGAGCGGCACGTTCAGCCCGAGCCTCGAGCGTCCCATCGGCATGGGCTACGTGACGACCGCGCACGCGGCGGTCGGCGGCACGCTCGAGATCCAGGCGGGCGGCACCCAGCTCACCGCGCAGGTCACCGCGCGCCCGTTCTACACCCGAGGTTCCCATCGTTCGTGAGTGCAAGGAGGCGGCATGTCCTACCCCGATGATGTGCGCTACACCCGCGAGCACGAGTGGGTCCGTGAGGCCGACGGCGTGATGACGGTCGGTGTGACCGGCTATGCCACCGACCAGCTCGGCGACATCGTGTACGTGGATCTGCCCGAAGTGGGCCGGAAGCTCGAGGCGGGCAAGACCTTCGGCGTGGTCGAGGCGGTCAAGACCGTGAGCGACCTCTATGCGCCGATCGCGGGCGAGGTCGTCGAGGTGAACGCCGAACTGGCCGACCACCCGGCGCTGGTGAACCAGGATCCCTACGGGGAGGGCTGGATGATCCGGATCCGGCCCGCGGACGCCGGCGCGATGAAGGCGCTCCTGTCCGCCGCCGACTACGAGAAGCTGGTCGAGGAGTCGAGCGCATGACCGCGCGCGCCGCGGATCCGGCGCGGCCGCGTCCCCGTTCCGGCGGGCGCGGGAACGGCCGCGGATGAGCATGGCCGTCGCGGAATCGGTGCACGCGTGCGCGCCCGAGCCGATCGCCTGGGTCTACGACCCGTGGGCGGAGCGGCCGGGGGTGGCGTGGACCGCCGCGCTGGTCGCGCTCGCGCTCTGCATGCTCGTGATCGCCACCGGGGAGTCGTTCCTCGTCACGCTCGGCCTGTGCATGTTCTGCGTCGGGGCCTTCGCGCCGGTGCTGACCCGGGTCGAGTGCCGGCTCGAGGCGGCGGGCGTGGCTCGCCGCGGCCTGCTCGGCTGGGAGCGGCGCGCCTGGAGTTCGCTCCGCCGCATGGACCGGTTGCCGGCCGGCGTCCTCGTGTCGCCCTACGCGCGGCGCCACGTGCTCGACAGCGTGCGCGGGCTGGTCCTGCCCATGCCGGCGGCCCACCGCGAACGCCTCACCCGGCTCGTCGCCGAAGGACTGGAGCGCTCGCGATGACCGAGACCCCGGCGTTCAGCCCCGAGGACCAGGCGCTGCTCGAGCGGCTCGCGGACCGGGTCGTGGAGCTTCGCATCGAGACCGCGGCCATCCTCACGCTGGAGACCGCGAAGCCCATGAGCTTCCTGGCCTCGCAGGCCATGGTGTTCTTCGAACCCATCGTGCAGTCGCTCTTCCGCTTCACCGATTATCAGCGTCTCTCGCGCCTGCTCGAACGGCGGGACACGCTGGAGTCGCTCACCCAGCTCATCGAGGCCCGGGCCGAGGCGCGGTCGCGCGCCGGCCGGCCGGACGCGGCCCGCGACCGACAGGACCCCCAGTGACCGCGAAACCCATTCCCGAGAACATCCGCTCGATCCTCGCCACGGACTGCGGTTCCACCACCACCAAGGCGGTGCTCATCGAGCGCCGTGAGGACGGCTACCACCTGGTGACGCGCGGCGAGGCCCCGACCACCGTCGAGGCGCCGTTCGAGGACGTCACGCGCGGCGTCCTCAACGCCGTCAAGGAGGTCGAGGAACTGCGCGGCCGCCGGCTGCTCGACGGCGAGCGCATCCTGACACCGCAGCAGGGCGACGAGGGTGTGGACCTCTACCTGTCCACCTCCAGCGCCGGCGGCGGGCTGCAGATGATGGTGTCGGGACTGGTGATGCAGATGACGGGGGAGAGCGCCCAGCGCGCCGCGCTCGGCGCCGGCGCCATCGTCATGGACGTCATGGCGCTCAATGATGGGCGCAAGGACCATCAGAAGATCCAGCGCATGCGCCAGCTCCGCCCCGACATGATCCTGATCTCGGGCGGCACCGACGGCGGGGACGTGAAGCGCGTGGTCGAGATGGCCGAGATCCTCGCCGCCGCGGACCCCAAGGCCCGGCTCGGCGCCGGCTACGAACTGCCGGTCATCTTCGCGGGCAACAAGGACGCCGCGCCGCTCGTGTCGCAGCAGCTGGCCGACAAGACGGCGCTGCTCATCGTGCCCAATCTCCGCCCCAAGCTGGAGCAGGAGAACCTGCAGCCCGCGCGTGACGCCATCCACGACCTGTTCATGGAGCACGTCATGGCCCACGCCCCCGGCTACAAGAAGCTGATGACCTGGACCGCCGTGCCCATCATGCCCACGCCGGGCGCGGTCGGGCTCATCATCGAGAAGGTCGCCAAGCGCGACGGCATCGCGGTCGTGGGCGTGGACATCGGTGGCGCCACCACCGACATCTTCTCGGTGTTCCGCTCGCCCGGGACCGAGGAGACCGTGTTCAACCGCACCGTGTCCGCCAACCTCGGGATGAGCTA
>CAZMQP010000256.1:0-4313 GCA_964568385.1 uncultured bacterium | reverse complement strand
GGATCTCGCCGTTGCCCTCGGCATCCTCGTCCGCGATGCGCACCTCGACGCCCATGAGCGGCCAGCCGACCGCGCCGGGGTTGGGGTCGCGCGGACGGTTGATGCAGGTGACGGGCGAGGTCTCGGTGAGGCCGTAGCCCTCGACCATCGGGATGCCGAGGTCCACGAAGCCCCAGAACACGTCGTGTGAGAGCGGCGCCGCGCCGGTCGCGAACATGCGGATCCGACCGAGCCCGGCCTTCTGCCGCACCGTCCGCATGAGCGTACCGCCCAGGCGCAGACCGGTCAGCCTGCGCACGCCGGTCGAGAGCCCCAGCAGCGTGTTCACCAGCAGGCGGCGCGGCGCCGGCAGCGCGGCGATGCCCCGGTGGATGGCGGCGAGCAGCTTCTCGTAGAGCAGCGGCACCGCCACGAACACGGTGGCGTCGGACGTCGCCATATCCTCGCGCAGCTGCTTCGAGTCGAGGCCGCGCGCGTAGGCGATCCCCGCCCCCATGCGCAGCGGCGACAGCAGTCCGATGGTGCTCTCGAACGTGTGGTGGAGCGGGAGGATGCTGAGCAGGCGGTCGGACGGCCCGCACTCGATGGTGTGCGCGACGCCCTCGACGTTGGAGAGGATGTTGGCGTGCGAGAGCATCACGCCCTTGGCCTTGCCGGTGGTGCCCGACGTGAAGATGATGACCGCGAGATCGTCCGGGCGCGCGCGCGCGGGCCGCGCCGGCTCCGACGGGAACAGCCGCTGCGCCTCGTCCCAGTGCGGCAGGTCCTCGCAGGGGTCGAGTGACAGCAGGCGCAGCTGGAGTCCGCGCGCGTCGCGCGCCGCCTCGACGGTGGGGCGGTGGCGCGCGCTGGCGATCACGAACCCGGCACCGGCGGTGGCGAGGATCTCGCCCACCTCCTGCGCCTTCAGCTGGGCGTCGAGCGGCACGGCGATGGCGCCGGCCTCGAGGATGGCGAGATAGGCGAGGCCCCACTCGGGACGGTTCTCGCTCTGCAGCCCGACCCGGTCGTTGGGGCGGACCCCCTCGCGCTCGAGCATCGCGGTGAAGGCGTGCATGGCCTGCGCGGCCTGCACGAAGCTGTACCCCTGCCAGCCCGCCTCGGTGTGCCGGAGCAGGTAGGGGCGGTCGCCATAGGCCTTCGCGGCGAAGTCCGCGAGCTGGGGGATCAGCTGGACGACGGGCGGCGGCGGCGGAGAGGTCTCGGAGCGGGGGACCATGACGGCAGGCTAGGCGCGGCGGGGAATCACGGTCAAGGCTTCCGGCGGGCCACGGCCAGATGGGCCAGCACCTCGCGCTCGTCCCCGAACAGGCGGTCCATCAGCTCCGCCACCGACTGGATCCCCACGTAGAGCAGGCGCACCGGCACCTCGGTGAGCACGCGCGTGGGGCCGCGATTCATGCGGTTGAGCCCGGCGATGAGCGTGAGCCCGACGCGGGACCACAGCCCGCCGATGGGCACGAACGTGACCGGCTCGAAGCCGGCCTGCTCCAGCAGGTGCGCCGCCCCGTAGCGGGTGAAGCGGAAGAAGTCGTGCGGCTCGTCGTGCAGCGGCACCATCTGCGTGAACTCGAGCAGCAGCATGCCGCCGGGGCGCAGCACACGCCGGGCCTCGTGCAGGAACCGAAGCGGCTCCGGCAGGTAGGTGATCATGGACAGGCCCAGCACCGTGTCGAAGCTGGCGTCGCGGAAGGGCTGCGCCTCGGCCGTGGCGAAGGCGTCGAGGCGCGCGCCACCCAGGTAGCGCGAGGCCGCGAGGTCGGTGCCCCAGTAGCGGCGCAGCCGGCCCTCGAACACAGGCGCGAACGGCTTGGAGCCGCAGCCGATGTCGAGCAGGTCGCCCCTGGCGTGATCCCGCACGCGCTCGAGCGCCCGCAGGATCTTGTGGTTGGCGAGCCAATTGAACTTCCACACCGCCCACCGGCCGGTGGCGCCGCCCGTCAGCCGCGTCCACACCCCGCTCATGCCCGCTCCCATGTGAGTGGGTACTCGCCCATGCCCACCCGGGCTTCGGCCATCCCGGCCTCGGACTGGAGCGCGGCCGCGTCCGGCGGCGGTCCCTGCCACCTGGCGGCGGCGATGCCGGGGGGAAGCGCGAACCGGAGCGGCGGCCCCGGCTCGTGGTAGCGGCGCAGCACGCCGCCCTCGCGCCCCGCGCGCAGCGACCATGCGCGTTCGGCGAGCTGGCGCAGCTCCATGTCGGTGAGGAAGCGCGCGCCGTCGGCGGCGAGCGACCGGAGGAGCGACCCGAGCGCCGCCCGCCCCGCCTCGGACCAGGCCGCATCGAGGTGCGCGTAGTTGAGCCGGTGCGTGCTCACGATCGCGGGACGCCCGCGGCGCCATGCCGCGCGCACACGGGCGAGCACGGCGGCGAGCCCCACGGGGCCCGCCGGCGCCGCCTCCCCCCTGGGCTCGAAGGCGATGCGGGGCGGCAGGTGGAAGCGGCCACCCGCGACCTCGAGCGGCCGCCACCGCGCGAGCCACCGGCGCTGGCGCGCGAACGGCTGTCCGTGCCGCTCGAAGCGGCCCTGCAGCGTGGTCAGGCCGGCCGCAGCCGCCTCCTGCTCGAACCAGTCGTCGAAGCGGTAATCGGGCGGGCAGAACGACGTCGGCGGCCGGCCGAAGAGGCGCTCGAAGTGCGCCACCGCCTCGCGCAGGTCGGCGGCGCGCACGGGGCGCGGCTCGTCGGCGGCGTACTCGCCGCTCGCCTCCACAGCGCGGCAGACCGGGCTGCCGTGCTCGAAGGCCCGGCGCGCATCATCCTCGCCGCGCCGCAGCGCGGTGAGCCAGGCCTGCGCGGGCAGATGGTGCAGGCCGTGCAGTTCGGCCCACCACACACCGTCCGCTTCGGCCTCGCGCACGGCCTCCCACAGCCCGGGCCGCTCCCAGCGTGCGGGCTGGGCCGGATGCACCGTGAGCGGCAGCGCCGCGCAGGCGAACTCGGGCGGGACGAGGCGGACCGGGTCGGGGTTGGCGACGATGGTGTTGGCCTGCAGCACCGCCGGGAGCCCGTCCGCGCCGCGCACGGCCGAGAGCGTGCCGGCGAGCGCGCGTACGTCCACCGCGTGCTCGAGCGTGGAGCGGCCGTAGCGCAGGCCCGCCTCGCTGCGGAACGCGGGCAGGTCGGCGAGCACGCGGTGGGCGCGGTCGTCCGGCACCCAGGCGCAGAGGCCCCAGTCATCGCTCTGCAGCACCACCGCCCGGAGGCGATGCCAATCGAGGTCCACGCTCGCTCCCCCGCAGCCGTCAGCCGATCGCGCCGGACGACGATAGCATGGGCACGCGTTGACCGCGTGCGGGCCGAGCGGCAGAGTCGCCCGCCATGTCCCATGCCGCCCGGTCCCGCCGCAGGCCGCTGTCCGTGCCCTGGCTCGCCTTCCTCGCCGCCGCGGCGTTCTGGTGCGCGAGTCTCGCGCTGCTGCGGGCCGGCGCGCCCGACCGCCTCGACGACAGCTGGGAGTACGGCCTGGTGGCCCGCTCCCTGCTCGAGGGCCGCGGCTTCCAGACACCGGTCGTGCACCCGCCGCTGTGGTCGCTGCGCGGGGCCGAGGGCACGGTGCCCGTGCTGGTGCACGGCCCGCTGGTGCCGATCCTGCTCACGCCGTGGGTCGCCGCGCTCGGCCCGCATGCGATCGACCACGTGGCGTGGATCGCCGCGCTGTTCGCCGCCCTCGCCGCCGCCGGCACGGCGCGCCTGGCATCCCGCATCGGGCCGCCGCCGCTGGCGGGAGCCGCCGCCCTGCTCGTCACCGCCTCGCCTCTCATGATCCGCGCCGTGCACCATGACGTCGCGCTGCCGATCGGCGCGTTCCTGCTCGTGGCCGCGCTCGAGGCCGCCTGGCGCGAGCGGCCGCGCGCGCTGGTCGCCGGGGCGGCGATCGGACTCGGCGCGCTGGTGCGGCCCGAGTTCCTGCTCGCCGCGCCGCTGGTGCTGGCGCTGACGGGGCGGGCGTGGTGGCGCGGCGCGCTGGCACTGGGCGCCATCGTGGCTCCGTGGGGCTGGCACGGCCTGGTGCACGCCGGCGCGCCGTTCTTCAACCTCTCGAGCTACCTGGTGATCGGCTACTGGCGCGACCGGCCCGGCATCTCGGTCATGCGCGACTTCGCGCTCACGCCCGAAGCGTGGCCCTCGGCGCTGCGCGAGGCGTGGCCGACGCTTCCCGAGAAGTGGCGCGAGTTCCTGCCCTCGGCCGCCAAACGCGTGCTGATGACGCCGAGCGGCGCCACCGGCTGGCTCGCGCCGGCCGGCCTCGCCGTCTCGCTCGCGCGCGCCGAGACGCGCCGGCTCGCCGCGGTCGCCGCCGTGCTCGCGA
>CAZMQP010000255.1:0-4323 GCA_964568385.1 uncultured bacterium | reverse complement strand
CCGGCCGCGCCGGCCCCCTCGGCCGCACGGCCCTCGGGACGTGCCGAGCCGGCGTTCGATGAGGACACCGCGGGCCGCGCCGGCGAGGATGGCTCGGAGTGGTGCGGCCGCGTGCGGGATGCCGAGGGCCGCGATGTGGCCGGCGCCACGGTGACCGTCATCGAGACGGGCCGCAGTGTGCGCACCGACGCCGAAGGGCGCTTCTGCGTCGCCGCCGCAGGCCGCGCCGCAACACTCAGCGTGCTCGCTGTGGGCTTCGCGCCCGAGCGCGTGCGGATGAGCGGGACCGGCGGCGAGGCGCCGCTCGCCATCTCGCTGCGCGCGGTGCCGGTGCTCGGCGAGGCCCCGGCCGCCGGGCGCGACCGCGCCTGGCGCTCGCGTCCGCTGCCGAGTCCTGCCGAGGCGGCGCGCTGGGACTCGCTGGCCGCGCGCGCCGACGAGGCGCTCGAGAAGGCCAAGGGCGCAGCGAGCCGGCTCACCGCGCTGCGCACGGTCGCCGACGCGCGACTGCGCGCCTGGCGGGCGGCGCCGACCCCGGTGCGCGAGCAGGCCGCGAGGAGCGCGGTGGCGCGCTATCTCGAGGCGCTACCCGAGGGGCCGCGGCGCGCCGAGGCCGTGCGCTGGCGCGACGAGCTGCCGCGCTGAACGCCTGAGCAGGGCCGGACGCCGCACTTTCCGCTTGCTCCGCCCCGAGCGCTTCCGCGAGAGTCCGCGGGCTTCGCCGATCCCCGCTCACCGACCGACCGGTTCCCACTCCCGCTGACGAGGCGACCCGTGGCCGAGCAAGACCCGCGATTCCACTCCGACGGCAGCGCCAAGACCGCCGAGGAGATCGAGCGTCACTGGTTCGAGAACGTGTACCAGGGCGACAAGATGAGGCAGGCCACGGTCCGCGCCGTGGTGATGGGCATGTTCCTCGGCTCGGTGATGTGCCTCTCCAACGTCTACGTGGGGCTCAAGGCGGGCTGGAGCATGGGCGTGGCGATCACGTCGTGCATCCTCGCCTACGTCATCTTCTCCACGCTGACCAAGACGTTCCGGCTCGCCCCGTTCTCGATCCTCGAGAACAACGCGATGCAGTCCGCGGCCTCGGCGGCGGGCTCGATGACCTCGGCCGGCATCGTCAACGCCATTCCCGCGCTCATGATGCTCAACCCGGGCGCGGTGCCGCCGCAGCACATCCTGATCGCCTGGGTGATCCTCGTCTCGGCCCTCGGTGTGTTCCTCGCGGTGCCCGCCAAGCGGCAGTACATCAACGTCGAGCAGCTGCCGTTCCCGAGCGGCACCGCCGCCGCCGCCACGCTCCGGGCGCTGCACGCGCACGGCGACGAGGCCGCCAAGCAGGCGCGCGCGCTCGGGCTCGCGGGACTGCTCGGCGCCATCATGACCTGGTGCCGGGACGCCAACATCCCGGGCGGCTTCCGCGCCTTCATCCCGGCGACCTGGGGCACGGGCTGGATCAAGGGCGGATGGCTCGGGTCGCGGCCGGTCACCGACGCCGCCACCGGGGTCACGACGCAGGTGCCGTGGTCGCTGCAGAACTACACGCTGGCGTTCGAGGGCTCGCTGCTGTTCGTGGCCGGCGGCGCGCTGATCGGCGTGCGCCAGGCTTCCAGCATGCTGCTGGGCGCCATCCTCAACTACGGCATCCTCGCTCCGATCTTCGTGGCGAACGGCGACATCGAGACCGTGAGCTTCCGCAAGATCTCGAGCTGGTCGCTGTGGATCGGCGTCCCGATGATGGTCACCTCGGGGCTGCTGCTGTTCCTGCTCAACTGGAAGACCGTGCTCCGCGCGTTCTCGACCCTCTCCAACTTCGCGCAGAAGAGCGGCGGCAAGCAGGATCCGATGGATGCCATCGAGGTGCCGGCGCAGTGGTTCCTGTACGGCACCGTCGTGCTCGGCATCGCCATCGTCACGCTGGGCCACTACGCCTTCGACATCTCGTGGTGGATGGGCATCATCGCGGTGTTCGCCACGTTCATCCTGGTCGTGGTCGCCGCACGCGCCACCGGCGAGACCGACGTCACCCCGGTCGGGCCGATCAGCAAGATCACCCAGCTGACGTTCGGCGCCATCAAGCCCGGCGACGTCACGGTCAACCTGATGACGGCCAACATCACGGCCGGCTCGACCAGCCACGCCGGCGACCTGCTCACCGACCTCAAGAGCGGCTACCTGCTCGGCGCCAACCCGCGGCAGCAGTTCATCGCGCAGTTCTTCGGCGTGCTCGCGGGCGGTCTCGTGGTGGTGCCCGCGTTCTTCTTCCTGATCCCCGATGTCTCGATGCTGGGCGGCGAGCAGTGGCCGGCGCCGGCGGCGCTCGTCTGGCGCGGCGTGGCCGAACTGCTCGCCAAGGGCCCCGGAGAACTGCCCACCAGCGCCCAGATCGGCATCCTGATCGGCTCCATCCTCGGCATCGTGCTCGTGATGCTCGAGCGCGCCTTCCCGCGGCACAAGCACTTCATCCCGTCGCCCACCGGGCTCGGGATGGCGTTCACGTTCAACGGGTACTACTCGATCTCGTTCTTCATCGGCGCCGTCGCCGCGCGGTGGTTCAGCCGGCGCGACGAGACGCGTCACGACCGCTTCACCGTGCCGGTGGCCTCGGGGCTGATCGCGGGCGAGAGCCTCGTCGGGGTGGCGATCGCGGTCCTGACCGTGCTCAAGATTCTGGAGTAGGCCGGCCGATGACAGGGGGGTGAAGCCCGCCCGCCTCCCTCCGACGACGGCGATCGCTCTGGCGTGCCTGCTCTGCGCGGCGGCCCTTCCGGCGGCCGCCGCGGCGCCGCCGGCCGCAAAGCCGTCCGCGACCCGGCCGCCCGCCACCAAGCCGCCCGCCACCAAGGCGGCGGCGAGGCCCGGCGCGTCCAAGCCGAAGTCCGTCTCCGCCAAGCCGGCCTCGAGCACGGCGCACGCCGTGAGCACCGCGCCTCGTTTCGTGCGCCTGCACCCGCCGGGCGCCGGTCCCGGGGACCGCGAACTCTACGAACGTCTGAGCGCCGAGGTGGCGGGGGCGTGGGACGCCTCGCGCGGTGTGTTCGCCGAGCGCGACGGCACGCCGTCGGAGGGCGCCATCGAACTCGCGTTCGCCCGCGGCCGGGATGGCGACGCCGAGTGGGAGCGGCGGGCGTTCCAGTCGCTGCATTGGACCCGCCAGCTGCTCGACACGGTCGGCGGGGGGTACGTGGACGGGCTCCAGGACAAGGATCCCCGCAACCCGCGCTTCGAGAAGCACACCCTGCCCAACGCGCGCCGGCTCGAACTGCTGATGCTGGCGCGCGCGCGCACGCCCGACGCCTCGTGGAAGCACGACATCGCGTTCGTGACCGACCACTTCGAGCGCGTGCTGCAGGATCCGCGGGGCGGCTTCTTCACCGGCCAGATCGCGACCATGGACCTGGAGCCCGAGTCGAACGGCGCGGGGGTGCAGGCCTGGATCCGCGCGGGCGCGCTCACCGAGGATCCCGCCCGCCGCGAGTTCGCGCGCCGGACGATGCGGCGGCTGTGGGGGAGTTCGCACCACGAGGACCTCGGGCTCGTGCGGCGCGACCGCCTCGGCACCATCCGCGAGCCGTCGCTGCTGCTCGACCAGACCGAGGTGGGGCGCGCGCACCTGTTCCTGTGGCAGGCGACGGCCAACGACAGCGACCTCATCCTGGCCCGCCGCTGCGGCGACCACGTGCTGGCCCACTTCGCGGACGCCCGCAAGGGCGGCTTCCGCACCGACTACGCCGCCGACCGCTTCGGCCGCGTGCGCCGGCCGCGGCGGCCGTTCGACGACAACGCGCGCGCCGCGCGCTTCCTGGTGGAGCTGAGCGCCGCCACCGGCGACTCGGCCTACGTCGCGGCGGCGCGCCGGGCGTGGCGGGCGTTCGACCGCCAGGTCGCCAAGTCGAAGCTGGCGGCCGCCGAGTGGGCGCTCGCGGTGCGTGCCCAATGGGCCCCCGATCCGCTGCCGATCGTGCGCTGGCGGGACCGCTCGCGGGGCGCCTCGGTCCCGCCGGGCGTCGCCGAGGCCGGCGGCTCGCGCTGACCGCCCCGGGCCCGCGCGCGTTGACGCTGGCCGAGCACGCGGCCTAACTTCCGGCGTCTCCACGACCCTCACGGCACCCGCTCAAGGAGCGTCCATGCGTCGCGTTCTCGTCACCGGCGTCACCGGGTTCGCCGGCAGCCACCTCGTCGACTTCCTGCTGCCGCGGGGGGACTGCGAGATCTACGGCATCCTGCGCTGGCGCAGTCGCACCGAGAACATCGAGCACTTCCGCGACAAGATCACCTTGCTCGAGTGCGACCTGCGCGACGCCACCTCGACGATGGACA
>CAZMQP010000254.1:0-4357 GCA_964568385.1 uncultured bacterium | reverse complement strand
CGCGCAAGGGCGGCGAGCGCCGCGAGGCGCAGCTCCACGGCAAGACGCCGCACTTCCGGACGGTGGTGTTCGCCGACGACGGCTCACCGGCCGGCACGCTGCGCGACGTGCGCATCATCGGCTCGACGCCGGTGACGCTGTTCGGCGAATCGCTGGCCGCGCCGCGCCCGGAGCCGCTCGTCTCCATCGCCGGCTGAGGCTCAGCGCGGCGCGCGCAGCGCCTCCCACGCCGACAGCCCCGCCCCCGTCACGCCGGACTGCTCCCCCAGCGCCGCCGCCACGATGCGCACGCGCTCGCGCAGCGCCTCGGGCACGTGGCGGTCGAAGGCGCGGCGCAGCGGCGCCAGCAGCGCCTCGCCGGCCAGCGCCACGCCGCCGCCGACCACGATGACCTCGGGGTCGAGCACCCCCGCCGCCGCCGCGAGCTGGCGGCCGAGCGCCTCGATGGCGCGAGCCCGCACCGCGTGTGCGGCCGGGTGGGCCGACTCGAACACGGCGCGGGCGTCGGCGGCGTCGAGGCCGGCCTCGCGCGCGAGCGCCGCCAGGCCGGCGCCGCCCGACCACGGCTCGAGGCAGCCGGGCACGCCGCATCGGCACGCCGGTCCCTCGCCCCCGAGCGGCAGGTGCCCGATCTCGCCTGCCGCGCCGCGGGCACCCGCGAACACGCGGCCGTCGATCACGATGCCGCAGCCGACGCCGGTGCCCACGGTGACCGTCAGGGACACGCGCGTGCCGCGCGCGGCGCCGAGCGCGTGCTCGCCGAGGGCCGCGCAGTGGGCGTCGTTGTCCACGACCACGCGCAGGCCGAGCGCCTCGGCGAGCCGTCCGGCGAGCGGGAAGCCGGCGGGCAGCGCCACGTGCGGGGTGCGGCCGAGCAGCGTGCCGGCGCGCGGCTCGATGGCGCCGGGACAGCCGAAGCCCGCGATCGCCGGCCCCGCCGGACCCCCGAGCGCGTCGGCCATCGCGCGCACGGCGGCGAGCAGCGCCTCGGGGCCCTCGCCGGCGCGCGAGGGCTGGCGGC
The DNA here is from genome assembly GCA_964568385.1 of uncultured bacterium. GTDB lineage: Bacteria > Eisenbacteria > RBG-16-71-46 > RBG-16-71-46 > RBG-16-71-46 > CADEFY01. The sequence continues at coordinate 3,336 of CAZMQP010000254.1, read as the reverse complement.
GGAAGCCGCGCACCTCGCCGGTGCGGGTGACCCGGCCGGCCTTGAGGTCGGTGCCGCCGAGGTCGAACGCGAGCACGATGGATTCGGCCATGGCCTCGGACTCTAACGCTTGTGGCCGCAGGCGGGCGAGTGGCAGCATGCGCCATCATGCGCCTCTCCCTGTCGCGACGCTCCGGCCCGCTGCTCGCGCTCGCCCTGCTGCTCGCCGCCGCGCCGGGACCGCCGCCGCGGCCGGCCCGCACCGGCCCGGTGCCGATCGAGGGCCTGCGCGCCGAGGCGCGCCTGCTCATCGACCGGCACGGCTTCACCCACATCGAGGCCGCCGACCGCGCCGACCTCTACCTCGCCTGGGGCTACGTGACGGCGCGCGACCGGCTGTGGCAGCTCGTGCTCGCCCGCGCCCAGGGTGAGGGCACCACCCACCGCTGGTTCGGCAACGACGCACTGCAGGCGGACGGCGGCGCGCAGTTGCTGCGGCTGGCCGAGCGTGCGCGCGCCATCTGGGCGAGGGACCGCGAGGACCCCGCGCTGCGCGAGGCGCTGGAGCAGTACAGCGCCGGCATCAACGCCCGCCTCGCCGAGTGCCGGCGCGGCGACACGCCGTGGCCGCCCGAACTGGTGCGGCTGCGCGAGCGGCCGCGCGACTGGCGCCCCGAGGACTCGGTGCTGCTGTTCCTGGGGCTCGGGGTGACCTTGGACCTCGCCTTCGACGAGATCGCCGAGCAGCGCGCCATCGAGCGCGAGGGCGTCGCCCGCCTCGAGGCGAGACGGCGGTTCGAGGACGACTGGATGTACGACACCGTCCAGCCGTCCTCCGCGGGCGCCGCGCGGTCCCGCGTGAGCGCGCACGCGCCGGCGCCGCGCGCGCTGCCCGCCTCGCTGCTGGAGAAGGCCGGGCGCGCGCTGGCCCAGTGGGCCGCGCGCGAACCCCACGGCGCCGACCGCGCCCGCAAAGGCGTCGCGGCCGGCCCCCGCCGCAGCGCCCGCGGCCGCGCCGTGCTCGCCAACGACCCGCACCTGGCGCTGCTCTCGCCCGGCTGGTTCCACGTGGTGCACCTGCGCATCCCGGGACGGCTGGAGGCCGCGGGCGGCGCCGTGCCGGGCCTGCCCGCCATCGTGAGCGGCCGCAACGCGGCGTGCGCGTGGGGCGTGACGGCGCTGGGCGCCGACGTCATCGACCTGTGCGCGGACTCCCTGTCGGCCGACGGGCGCATGGCCCGCACGGCGGGCGGCTGGACGCCCGTCGAGACTCAGGCGTTCGACCTGTCGTTCCGCGTGCTGGGCGTGCCGGTGCCGATCCCGTCGTTCGTGCGCGCACGCCGCACCACCGCCAACGGTCCCGTGCTGGTGTGGGAACCCGGGCAGCGCCTCGCGGTGACGCTCCGCTGGAGCGCCTTCGAGGACGGCCGCATCACCATGCGCCGGCTGGTCGGCCTCGAGGCCGCGGCGACGGCGGCCGAGATCACGGCGCGCTTCCGCACGCTGGTGACGCCCACCATCAACGTGATCGCGGCCGACACGCTGGGCCACGTGTTCTACCAGGCGTGCGGCCTCGTGCCCAAGCGATGGGGACCCGAGCGCCTCGGGCTGACGCCGGGCGAATCGGCCGGGGCATGGGACTACATCCCGCCCGACTCGATGCCCGCCGGCCGCGCCGAGCCCGACGGCTTCGTGGTCAACGCCAACAACCGCCCGGTGGACGAGCGTTACCCCTACGCGCTGTGGGGCTACGACTTCGCGCAGGACCGCGCGCTGCGCATCCACCAGCGGCTCGCCGGCGACCGGCGGCTGACGCCCGCCGACCTCGTCAGCGTCCAGTCCGACGCCTGGTCGCGTGCCGCGGCGCGGCAGACGCCGGCGCTGGTGGCCGCGGCCGAGTCGCTCGCCGCCTCGCTGTCGCCGCGCGCCCGTGCGGCGCTCGACTCCCTCGAGCACTGGGACTTCGTCACCCGGCGGCCGCGCGTCGCCGCCACGATCGTGCGGGCGTGGTGGGGCGTGCTCATGAACCGTCCGCGGCTCGGCGGCCTGCCGGGCCTGGCGCTGGCGGGACTCGAAGGACGCGCCGACTCGGTGTTCACGCTCGCGGCCGACCGCGACTCCGTCGAGCGGCCCGCCGCGGCCGCGGCCCCCTCGCGGGAGGCGGCCCGCGAATCGCTTTCGCCGCGGCGCGGCCCCGACATGGGCCGCTGGACGTGGGGGCGCGCGCATCGGGCCCGCTTCCGGCACGCCCTCTCGCGCCTCGACGGGGAGTCGCGCTGGGAGCCGCCGGCGACGCCGTGCGAAGGCGACGGCAGCACGCCGTGCGTGGGCTCCTCGCGGCTGCTCTAGAGCGTCGAGGTCACGAGCGGCGCGTCGTTCCGGCACGTGACCGACCTCGGCGTGCGCGAGTCCTCGTGGGTGGTGGTGCCGCCCTACAACCGAGCGGGCGCGAGCCCGGACGAGCAGGAGGCCATGCGCTGGCGCTGGGCCAACCATGCCCATGCCGGCCTGCTGTTCGACTGGCCGCGCGTGGAGGCCGCCGCGACCGAGCGCCTCACGCTGCGTCCGCGCTGAGGCGTCCGGCCGCGACCGGCGTCAGAAGGCGGCGAGGTCGCGGATCGCCTGCACCATGGTGTCCTTCTGCGGCAGGATCACGTCCTCGAGCTTCGGGGCGTAGGCGATGGGCGTGTCGAGCGCGCCGACGCGCCGCACCGGCGCATCGAGGTCCATGAAGCACTCGCTGGCGATGCGCGCGGCGATCTCGGCGCCGAAGCCGCAGAACAGCGTGTCCTCGTGCGCCACCACGACGCGGCCCGTCTTGCGCACCGAGCGCGCGATGCTCTCGAAGTCGAGCGGCTGCATGGTGCGCAGGTCGAGCACCTCGGCCTCGATGCCCTCCTCGGCCGCGAGCTGCTGCGCCGCCAGGTTGCTCCGCTGCACCATGGCGCCGTAGGTGACCACGGTGACGTCGGCGCCCTCGCGCACGAGCCGCGCCCGCCCGAACGGCACGGTGTAGTCCGGCCCCGGGTAGGGCTCCTTGGCGTACGGCTGGCGGTAGAGGTGCTTGTGCTCGAGGAACAGCACCGGATCCTCGCTGCGCATGGCCGTGCGCAGCAGTCCGGCGGCGTCGCTGGCGCAGCTCGGCAGCACCACGCGCAGCCCGGGGCAGTGCGCGAAGATGCTCTCGCCGCACTGGCTGTGGTACGGAGCGCCGCCGCCCAGGTAGCCGCCGTAGGCGGTGCGGATGATGACCGGGCAGCTCCAGGCGTTGTTGGAGCGGTAGCGCATGTAGCCCAGCTCGTTGCGGATCTGCATCATCGCGGGCCAGATGTAGTCGAAGAACTGGATCTCGACGAT
>CAZMQP010000253.1:0-4363 GCA_964568385.1 uncultured bacterium | reverse complement strand
AGAGCGTGCAGGCGGCGCACTCGTACGTGCGCTCGCGCGCGGCATCGCTCGACATCCCGGCCGATGCGTTCGGGCGTTGGGACATCCACGTGCACTTCCCCGCCGCCGGCGTGCCCAAGGACGGCCCCTCGGCCGGCATCACGGTGGGGCTGGTGATCGCCTCGGTGCTGAGCGAACGGCCCATCCGGCATGACGTGGCGCTGACCGGCGAGGTGAGCCTGCGCGGGAAGGTGCTGGTCGTGGGCGGCATGCGCGAGAAGGCGCTGGCCGCTTATCGCGCCGGGTTCCGGGCGCTGATGTTCCCCGCGCCCAACATCAAGGACCTCGCCGACGTGCCCGTGGAGGTGCTCGACCGCCTCGAACTGCTGCCCGTCTCGGGCATGGACGAGGTGTTCCACCACGCCCTGTCGCCGATCGTGATGCCGCAGAAGTTCGGCGACGTCTACGTGATCGAGGACCCGAGCGAAGCGTCCGGGGACGGCGAGGGCCCGGCGGCCCCGCGCGAGGTGCCGGGGCTCGAGTGACCCGCGGCGGGCGCGACGGGCCTGAATCCCCCGCGACGGGCCCGGGCCTGCTACTGTGGTCGCTCACCCACCGGCGCACGACGCCGGGACCCACCCCCGCAAGGAGACCACCCTGGCAGCCAGCAAACGACCGTCGTTCCTCAAGCGACAGAAGGAGCAGGCGCGCCTGGCGCGCGCCGCGGAGAAGCGCAGTGCCCGCGCCGAGCGCAAGGTCGCCCGCGCCTCCGGCGAACTCGGCGACGACATGATGATCTCGGACAGCGACGCGGCCGCCCTCATGGGCCTCGACGACCCCGACGACACCGATACCGACACCGACGCGGGGGACGCCGGCCGCTGACGCGGCCCCGGTGCTAACGCCCGGACGCGGCGCCGCAGTGCGAGGCGATCCGCCGGGCCGCCTCGGTGATGTCGTCCGGGCGCGCCGCCAGCGACAGGCGCACCCAGTCGGCGTACTCGGCGCCGAACGCGGTCCCCGGCAGCACGGCGACGCCGAACGACAGCCACTCGTCGATCAGCGTCCAGAGGTCGCGGCCGGCGCGCGCGCCGCCGATATCCGCGAACGCGTAGAACGCCCCGCGCGGCGGGGGCACCCGCACGCCGCGCACGCCCTCGAGCCCGGCGAGCAGCGACCTCCGGCGCTGGTCGTAGGCCGAGCGCATGCCTCCGACGGCGTCCTGCGGGCCGGTCACCGCCTCGCGGGCTGCGATCTGCGCGGCTGGGAACACACCGTGCGTGGTGTAGAAAGCCAGCAGCGGGCCCATCACCGCGCGCAGGGCGGGGGGCGAGACCACGTAGCCGAGCCGCCAGCCGGTCATGGCATAGCTCTTGGAGAACGTGTACACGCTGACCGTGCGCTCGGCCATCCCCGGCAGCGACGCGATGGACACGTGCTCGGCGCCGTCGAAGAGCAGGTGCTCGTAGGCCTCGTCGCTCAGCACCACGAGGTCGTGCTCGAGCGCCACGTCCGCCACCGCCTCCAGGTGCGCCCGCCCGAGCACGACGCCGGTCGGGTTGTGGGGCGAGTTCAGGTAGAGCGCGCGCGTGGCCGGCGTCACCGACTCGCGCAGCGCCGCCGCGAGGTCGGCCGGACCCCAGGCGCCCGATTGCAGCTCCAGCCACGCGGAGAGCGTGCGCATGCGCGCGCCCGCGGCGAAGCCCACCAGCTTGGGGATCGCCATCCAGTGCGGCGAGAGCACCAGCAGTTCGTCACCCGCCGACAGCAGCGCCTGCATCGCGAGGAACAGGCCGTGCGTGCCGCCGGCCACGACGACGAGGTCGTCCACGTGCGCCTCGATGCGGTTCTCGCGCGCCAGCTTGTCCGCCAGCGCCTCGCGCAGCGACCGCTCCCCGCGCGCATCCGGGTAGTGCGTGTGCCCGTCGCGTGCGGCCTTCGCCAGCGCCTCGACGATGTGCGCGGGCGTCTCGAAGTCGGGCTCGCCGCGCTCCAGGTGCAGCACGCGCTCGCCGCGCGCCTCGCGGGCGCGCGCCGCGGCCATGACGCGCGCGAGCTCGGAGGTCGTGTGCAGCACGGCACGGTCGGCGATGAGCGGACGCATGGCGGATCCTCCGTGGGGGCCGGGTCGCGAGCCCGAGCGAGCCCGAGCGGGCCCGAGGCGGGCACGGTAGCCAATCGGGGCAACCGGCGCACTCGCGGCCGCGGTTCGTGCATCGCGCGTTGCAGCGTGCACGTCGCCCCCTTGCACTCGGCACGCGGGTTGCCACGTCGGGCGCGGCACACCCGACGACCGCCCCACTCCGGAGGCTCCATCGTGACCCGACTCCCCCTGCGCGACATCGCCGAACAGTTCACCTCGGCCACCGACCCCGAGCGCGTCGTCCAGCAGGCGCTCGCCTATCTCGAGGCGCTGCAGCCCGATTGGCGGGCCTCGCTGTCGCTGCGCGATCCCGGCCGCGACGCGCTCGTGGCCTGCTGGCGGCTCGAGCGCGGCCAGCTCGTGCGCAAGGACCTGTCGCTGCCGGTCGCGCAGCTGCCCGCCCGGTTCGTGCGGAAGTACCTGCAGCCCAGTGCACATTTCAACGGCGAGGACCGGCGCTCGCTCATGGCGAGGCTGTTCCAGTCGCAGCCGGCCTACGAGGCGGACCGCTTCGAGGCGCCGCAGCTCAACCCCATCGCGCCGGCGAGCGGCTGGCAATCGGCGATCGTGCTGCCGCTGGCCGATCAGGACGACCTCATCGCCGTGCTCGTGCTGGCGAGCCCGCGCGCGCGCGCCTTCCCCGCCGCGGTCGTGGACGACCTGCAGCCCATCCGCCACCTGACCACGCTGGCGCTGTCGCGCCGGCTCCACATGAACGGCCGCCCCACGCCCGAGATGCGGCTGCAGCGCGAACAGCAGCAGCGGATCCAGGCCGCGCTGCAGCAGCAGTTGCGCGAGCGCGAGGCGGCGATCGAGGCGTACGAGGCGGCCGTCCAGGAGCACACCCTGCGCGCACAGGCGCTGGCGCGCGAGCTGGCCGAGTCCAAGCGCGCCGCCGAGGCCGCTCAGGTGGAGCGCGAGCAGGTGGAGCGGCGCCAGGGCGCGCTCGAGGAGCAGGCGGTGGGTGCGGGCGAGCACCTGGCCGAGGCGTACGCCCAGCTCGCCGAATCGCAGGCCGCCCTCGCCGACCGTGAACGCACGCTGGGGTTCGTGCGCGAGGCGCTCTCGGTGCTGAGCGCGGAGGAGGGCCCGCAGGATGCGACGCGCGCGCTGGTGCAGTGGTTCGGCCGGCAGTTCGAGGTCGGCCGCGTGAGCGTGATGCGGCTGGAGCACGAGGGGTCGCTGCGCGTGCATGCCGCCTGCGGGCTCGATCCGGCGCTGGCGGCGCGGGCCTCGGTGCCGATGGGGCAGGGCGTGGCGGGCTGGGTGGCGCAGCACCGCCGTCCCCTGCTCGTGCGCGAGCGCACGCAGACGGTGGTGCCGTTCACCGCGCCGGAGGACTACGAGAACGACTCGTTCGTCTCGGTGCCGCTCCTGCACGCGGGGCACCTGATGGGCGTGCTCAACCTGAGCAACAAGCGCGGCGGCGAATCGTTCACCGAGTCCGACCTCGAGCGCGCCGCGCTCGCGGGCGCGCTGCTCGCGGCGACCCTGGCGCGGCGGGCGAGCACCGCCGCGCCCGTGACCAAGCCGAGATTCGAGGTGCGGGGGCGCGTGGCACGCGCGGCGTGAGCCCCGTCGCGGCGCGGGGGTGCCCCTCGGCCCCCGCGCGGGTGCGGCATGCCGCGGCCGGACGGAGGCTCAGCGGCCGGCGGTCAGGCGCCCGCTCAGCTCCACCATCGCCTGCCGGTGCGAGGCGAAGGCGATCTCCTCGGGCGGGGCCTCGAGCGGGAAGAACCCCGCCTCCAGCGCGTCGTCCCCCGCCACCAGCACGCCGTGCTCGCGTTCCGCCGTGTACAGGATGAGCACCGTGCGCACGCGCGGGTCGTCGAATCCCGCGTAGACGCCGAACAGCCCCGTCAGCCGCACCGCGAGCCCCGTCTCCTCGCGCGTCTCGCGCGTCGCCGTCACCTCGGGGTGCTCGCCCGCCTCCATGAATCCCGCCGGGAGGCACCACGCGCCCGCACGCGGATCGAAGCGCCGCCTCACGAGCAGGATGCGGCCCTCCTCCACCAGCAGCACGCCTGCGGCCGGTACCGGGTTGCGGTACCAGATGTAGCCGCATGCCGGGCACGTCGGCCGCATCGTGCCGTGCTCGTCACGCGGCTCGAGCGCCTGCGCACAGCGGGGACAGTAGGTCGGATCGAATGGGGACATGAGTTCTCACTCTATCCCATCCACCCACAGGAGAGACGAGCGAGCCGTCATCCGCCGAGGCGGGCGGGTGCCTGGGCGCGGCCT
>CAZMQP010000252.1:0-4368 GCA_964568385.1 uncultured bacterium | reverse complement strand
CAGCAGCAGCAACAGCAGCGTCGGGATCGTTGCGATCCTGGCCATCCTGATCCTGGTCGCCGGCGGCGTCTGGTTCTTCTACGGCCGCTCGGGGAACAGCCCGAAGACGCCGGCGCAGTCCACGACTGCGCCCGAGGATCCGGCCATCAAGGTCAAGATCGACCTGCCGGATAGCGTCGTCATCAAGTGAGCGAGGTGCAGATGCGCCTGTTCATGGATCGGACTTCGGCAGCAATCCACCTCTCCCAAGGAGTAACCGCATGAGACGATCGATCACTGCAGCCGCCACGATTCTGGCGGTCCTCTTCTTCACCGCACCCCCCGCACGCGCCGACATGGCCGCGGGCGAGCACAGCAATGGCTCGCTCGGGTTCCACAACTCCGACGCCCCGATCGGGATGCGCTGGTGGTTCGCCGGCCAGAAGGTGGGACTGGACCTCGGCCTGGGGCTCCGCTCCGCGCCGGCGCCGAGCTACTCGGACGAGAGCCTGACCGGCTACGCGTTCGAGGTGGGCGTTCCGATGGTCATGAAGAGCTGGAACCGGGCTCATCTCCTCTTCCGGCCCGGCATCCTCTACGACAGCCAGCAGTTCGAGGCGGACAGCCCGCCTGACGCGTTCGACACCGTGAACGGCACGCGGTTCGCGCTCACCGCCGAGTTCGAGGCCGAGATGTTCCTGGTCGACAACGTGAGCGTGTCGGCGAGCCACGGCATCGGTTTCTCGAGCATCGACCCGCCGGGGGGTGGCAGCAGCATCACCAGCCTCAGCACGTTCGGCAACAACTTCACCAACATCGGCTTCCACGTCTACTTCTTCGGCGGCGGCCACTAGTCCCCTTCGACGCGGCGCTCGAACTCCGAGACCATGACCGCCCCGGGCTCCCCGGGGCGGTTCGTCGTTGAGCGCTCTACGCCGGGAGTCGCTCCGGCCGCACGTGGAGGGCGACCTCTCCCCCGGGGCGCATGCGTGGGATGGACCGACCCCGCGCACGCGCCGCCCGCTAGTTCCCGTTCCCCAGGATGACCTCGAGCCGCTTCCGCACGCCGGGCAGGGCGACCAGCTCGGCCGCATGCGGCTGCATCGGCGTGACGATGAGCAACGGATCGCGCGTCGCGATCGACCGATCGAGATGCCCGAGCGCGGCATCGGCCTCGCCCGCGGCCGCCGCCGTCACCGCCAGCCAGAAGGGCGCCACGTATTGGTGGCGCGAGCGCGCCTCGAGTTCGGCGTGGACTGCACGTGCCTCGGCCGCCTCGCCGCGCCGCTGGTGGGACCAGCCGAGGAGGGCGAGCACCCACGGGTTCCGGCCCGAGTCGCCGAGAAGATCGCGCCCGAGCGCGAGCACCGCATCGTAGCGGCCGAGCCATGCCTGCGCGTGCAGGGCCGTGAGCCGGACGATGAACGACTCGGCATCGATCGCGAGGGCGCGTTCGGCCTCGCGCAGCGCCGACTCGTGGCGGCCCGCGAATCCGAGCAGGAACACGTGCATGCCGGCCACCCAGGCGTTGTGCGGCTCATCGGCCGCCGCGCGTTCGAGTTCGGCACAGGCGCGTGCCGGTTCCATCGCGCCCCAGCCGCCCATCCAGAGCGCCCGTTCGCAGCGTGCGCGCACGTGGCTCGGATCGAGTTCGAGCGCACGGTCCCAGAGCGACAGCGCGCGCTTGGGGTCGTGCTCGTACTGGAGCGCCACGTCGGCGAGCGTGGCGAGCGCCTCGGTGAGCGCCGGGTCGATCGCCAGCGCCCGCTCGGCCGCCGCTCGGGCGCGCGGCATCATCTCGTCGGCCGGCACGAGGCCGTAAGTGGCGAGCAGCCGGTAGGAGTCCGACAGCCACGCCAGCGCCTCGGCGTACTCGGGGTCGAGCGCGATGGCCTGCTCGAAGCACACGATCGCCCGCGACACCGAGCCGCCCCGCCGCAGCTGCTGGGCGCGGCCGCGCAGGAACAGCTCGTACGCCTCGAGGCTGCGCGTGCCGCGGCGCGCACGATCGGGCGGCGCGGCCGCCGTGGCCCCGCGCAGCTTGCCCGCGATGGCCGCGGCGATCTCGTCCTGCAGCGCGAACACGTCGGTGAGCTCGCGGTCGTAGCGTTCGGACCACATCTGGTAGCCGTCGGACGCGTTGACGAGCTGCGCCGTGATCCGCAGCCGCGTCCCGGCGCGCCGCACCGTCCCCTCGAGCAGCGTGGTCACCTCGAGCCGCTCGCCCACCGTGCGCGGATCCTCGCGGCGGCCCTTGAACGAGAAGCACGACGAACGCGCCGCCACGCGCAGGCCCTCGACCTGCGCGAGCGCGTTGAGGATCTCGTCGGTGATGCCGTCGGCGAAGTACTCGTCGTCGGGGCCGCTCTGGTTCTCGAACGGCAGCACGGCGATGGACTCCCCCGCCGGGGCGCCGCGGGCGCCCCCTGAGGCCAGGTCCGCCAGTTCGAGCCGCACGTCGCGTATGTCGCGCGGCCGCTCGTCGGCGCTCTTGCGCAGGCAGCGCTTGAGCAGGTCGCGAAGCCGGGCCGGGGTGCCCGCGGGCAGCACGCTCCAGTCGGGTTCGCGCTCGAGGATGCGGGCGACCAGGTCGGACGAGGTGTCGCCCGCGAACGCCGCGCGGCCCGCGAGCGCCTCGAAGAGCAGGCAGCCGAACGACCACACGTCGCTGCGCCGGTCCACGCGGCGGCCGCGGGCCTGCTCGGGGCTCATGTAGGCGGCGGTGCCGATCACCGCGCCCAGTTCGGTGCGGGCGGTGGGCATCGCGAGCGTGGCGGCCTCGGCCGGGTCCCCGGCGGGGTCGGGTCCCGGCTCGGACTCGTGGCGGGCGAGGCCGAAGTCGAGCACCTTGGCGACGCCCGCGACCGCCAGCATGACGTTGCCGGGCTTGAGGTCGCGATGGACGATGCCGCGTTCGTGCGCCGCCTCGATCGCGCCCGCCACCTGCACGCCCAGTTCGAGCAGTTCGCGCAGCGCGAGCGGCCCGCGCGAGAGCCTCGCCGCCAGCGTCTCGCCTTCGACGAGTTCCAGCACGAGGCAGGACGCGGCGCCCTGTTCCTCGAGCCCGTAGATGGCCGCCACGTGCGGGTGATTGAGCGCGGCCAGCGCCTGCGCCTCGCGCCGGAAGCGCGCGAGCCGGTCGGCGTCGCGGGCGAACGCCTCGGGCAGCACCTTGATGGCCACCTCGCGGCCCAGCCTCGAGTCGCGCGCGCGGTAGACCTCGCCCATGCCGCCGGCGCCGAGCGGAGCGAGGATCGTGTAGGGCCCGAGGGTGGTGCCGGGGTCGAGGGGCATGACGCGGCAGGCTACTGCACGCCCTGCGGCGGCGGTAGCCGCGGCGCGGCCCGTTTCGTGCGAGGCGAGGCGGCGCGCATCACTGCTCCTCCCGCGCGATGAAAGGTCGAACCCGGAGCTCGTCACCATCTCGTCTGAGTGCGTAGGAGAGAAAGCCGAGCGGTACGCAGAAACCTGCGGCGAACCGCTCCTTCACCAAGAGCTGGCCCGGGCAGCCACGCCAGCTCAACCGTTCGGCAGCGAAGTCCGCAGCAAGCGGCACGATGATCGAGTCGCCGACGCTTACCGCCCGCGTACAACCCTCAAGAGGATTCATGTCCACGAAACGGGGGACGCGCGCGGTGGCGCCAAGCACTACCTCGACGCTGTCGCAGGAGAACGAATAGGCCCGATCAGTTCCGGGCAAAACGGCCGTCACGCGCAACAGCGCGACGGCGGCCGCTCCGTCGAATGCGCGCACCGAGCTCAGGGACGCCCGTTCAACGAGCGATGAATCGACCGCGGACAACCGTACGGGCACCGCCCGCGGCTGTCCTTCAAGGCGAAGGCTTCCGGCGTTGTTGTGATCCGGAATCAGTTGGCCGCCGGTCGAAATGAGTACGACGTTGCCCCAGAGCCGCCAAGCGTCGGAGCAGTTTCGGTTCGCCCATGCAATGACTCGCGAGCCGACTCGGAGGCCCTGACCGGGGAACTGACTCCGTCCTAATGTCGTCAGGACGATCGAGGAGTCTTCGGCGGTGCCTAGGACGACGCGACCCACTCGGATGTGGATGTCCCAGGACTTCGTCGCACCCAAGCCCGTCAGCCCGCACCCGCCAAGCCGTGCACGGAAGATCGTGTCGACCGAGCTAACCGTTCCCTCCACTACCAAGTCACGACCCGACAAGTACTCGGCGAAATCTGTCGGTTCGTCGGCGCGCGCAACGCTACTAGCCAACAGTCCACACAGCACGGTCGTCATAGCAGCAGGCGCGACTGTGCGAATCAGGGTCTGAGAGTAGTTCATTGTGGCCCCGCTATCTGAGGCTGTTCGTGGCGGTTTGAACCGCGCCGGTTTCTCCGGAGAGCTCTTTACGTGAGAACCGTCACCTCGGC
>CAZMQP010000251.1:0-4368 GCA_964568385.1 uncultured bacterium | reverse complement strand
TGACGGGGCTCGAACCCGCGACCCTCGGGACCACAACCCGATGCTCTGCCAACTGAGCTACAGCCACCGCCACACTCGTCCCCGGGCGGCGCGGGGCGCCGCTGGCCCACGGGGCCTGGCTGGCGCGCCTGGAGGGACTCGAACCCCCGACCGTCGGATTAGAAATCCGATGCTCTATCCACCTGAGCTACAGGCGCATCACGGAAGCCGAGAGGGCCTGCCCGCGAGACGTCCGGCCGCGGGCGCGGCCCTCTCCAGAAGGAAGCTGGTCGGGGCGAGAGGATTCGAACCTCCGACTCCCTGCTCCCAAAGCAGGTGCGCTACCGGGCTGCGCCACGCCCCGATGGATACGGTGGCGATTCGGGGGGCCAAGATAGGGGCCGCGTGGAGCCTTAGTCAAACAAGGGTTTACGCCGATGTCAGGGCTCGCGCGGCGGCCCGATTGGGCTATGCTGCATCCGTCACCCCCGCACCGCGCCGCCCCGGTGGGCCTTCCGCTCCCGAGCGACCGCCCCCGCATCCCAAGGAGCAACGCATGAGTGTCAACAAGGTCATCCTGCTCGGCCGCCTCGGCCGGGACCCGGAGGTGCGCTACACGCAGGGCGGCACCACGGTCGCCAACCTTCGGCTCGCCACCAACGAGCGGCGCCCCGACGGCAGCGGCGGTTGGAAGGACGCCACCGAGTGGCACACCGTGGTGATGTTCGGCAAGCAGGCCGACCTCGCCAAGCAGTACCTCACCAAGGGCCGCGAGATCTTCATCGAGGGCTCGCTGCGCACGCGCGAGTGGCAGGACCAGCAGGGCCAGAAGCGCCAGTCCACCGAGATCGTCTGCCGCGACATGCGGTTCGTCGGCGGCCGCGGCCAGAGCGACGGCGGCGGCGGCGGCGGGGGCGGCGGCAACTACGCGCGCAATGAGGACATGGGCGCCACCGTCCCGGCCGATACCGGCATGGACGAGTTCCAGGGCGGCGGCAACGACGACGACATCCCGTTCTGAGGTTCGGAGCGGGCGCAGGGAAGCAGGCAGGACCCGGCTGACGCAGCGGGGGCGAATTGGATTCGACGGTGGTGTTGAAGCAGAGAGTGCAAGCCGGGGGCCCGTGACCTCGTCAAAAAAGGCGGGAACTTTCATCTGCCAACGAGCAGATGGCTCTCGCAGCCTAAATAGCTGCGACGAGCTCCCGGACCCCGCTCGTGGGGGCCGAAGAGCTTGTCATAAAATCGCGAGCTGGGCCGAAGTCATGCCTGGGGGCAGAGGCCGAGAGCAGGACAGGCTGGCGTGCGGAGACCCCGCCGGTCGGGGCAAGGCACGTGAGAACCAAGTAGGCCGGACACGCTTGTAGGACTCTCTGGGGAAGCACCTTCGGACGCGGGTTCGATCCCCGCCGCCTCCACCAAACACGGGACCCCGGCCGCTCTCGGCCGGGGTCCTCGCATGACCGGATCGCGCCTCGCGACGGGCCGTCAGTCGAACAGGTCGCGCAGGAAGGACTTGGGCCCCTTGCGCCGGTGATCGTCGTCCCGGTCGTAGCGCTCGCGGCGGTCATCGCGATCGTCGCGCGGCCGCTCGGAGTAGGAGCGGTCGGCCCGCTCGATCAGCTTGTCCAGTTCGCCGCGATCGAGCCACACACCGCGGCACTCGGGGCAGTAGTCGATCTCGACGCCCTGACGTTCGCTCAGGGTCAGGCTGGCATCCCTGCAGACGGGGCACTTCATGTCGGGTTCCTCGGGGTGGGGAAGGCGGAGCCTCGCGCGCGGCGCCCGACGATAGGACATCGGCGAGGGTCTCGGCGAGTCACCCCGAACCCGCCACCGCGAGGCGTCTCGCCCGAGGTGAGGTGTGTTCCGCGCGTCAGGGCCGGATGCACACCGCACAGGTGAGCTCGCGGTCCTGCACATACGGCCCGCACGGCAGCGTGCCGCATTCCGCCTCGGTGGGATAGAGCAGGGCGCCCGCAGCGGCCGTGGATGTGCCCACGCCCTCGGGCTGGCGGTCCACGCAGATGAACTCGCTGCGGACCTGCGTGTAGTGGCTCGACATGAGATAACCGGCGTATTCGAGCGTCCAGCCGAGCGGACAGGTCTGCGTGCCCGGGATCATGAGCGTGACGCGCGCGCTCTCGCGCAGACACACCGCGCAGGGCACGGCGAAGCCGTTGAGCGCTGCCAGCGATGCGAGTCCGCCTCCGGTGGTCTGGTACTGCGTGCCGTACATGAGCGCGCCGTTGTTGTTCGTGGCACTGAAATCGTCCCAGGTGGGGCTCGCCGACAGGCACAACAGGTTGCCGCCGCCACCGCTGTGGGTGTAATGGCCGCCCCCCACGCGTCCCTGGTGCACCAGAGTGGCGCCGCCCGGGCAGCTGGTCCGCCCCCAGCGCGTGTACGTGACGGCGCTCGCCGGTCCGGCGGCGGGCGCCGCCCGCGCGCTGTCGGCGATCGCCGCTCGCGCGGCGTAGGGCACGCTGACGAGCGGGCGCCGCGGTGAGAGCACGTTGCCGTCGACGGTGGTCTCGATCCACAGCGGCGCCCCCGTGAACAGGCTGCCCATGGGAAGCGGAGTCGCGGCGCCGAGCAGCACCGTGAACACGCCGCCGTTCACGGCGATCGAGGGGTAGGACTCCGACCACAGCGGGCTGCCGCCGGACTCGGTGGCGTAGAGGGCGAACTGCATGGGGAAGAGGCCCGAGACCGGGCCGCCGCCGTTATGGAGCTGGCCCTGGTAGTGGATCAGCATCGGCACCCCGCCCATCGCGGGCCGCACGCCGGGGCCGGCCCCCGCGCACAGCAGCAGGCATGCGCCGATCACCACGCTGCGCCATCCGAATCGTGTGCTCCCCATCGTCGCCTCCATCCTGCGGTGTGGACTCGTGTGCGGCTATCTCACTCGTGCGATGCGCCGGCTCGCGGTGAAGGGTCCCGCCTCGATCCGGCAGTGGTAGATCCCCACGGGCATGGCGCGTCCCGCGTCGTCGTTGCCGTCCCACGAGACGCTCTGCCGGCCGGTGAGGCCGCGCGGGAACTGCATCGCGCGCACGAGCCGCCCATGGGAGTCGTAGAGCCGCACGCTCGCCGCCGAACCGCGGGCCGAGGCGGGCAGCTCGAGCTCGATCCGCGCGGCCGATGCGAAGGGGTTGGGCGCGATGGTCGTCGCCAGGCTCGCCGGCGCAGGGGCCGGTCCGCCCGGGTCGATCCCCAGCACGGCGCCGCTCCCGATTCCCCAGAACCCCGCCATGTGGGCGAGCGGGAGGCTCGGGACGAGCGAGAGGCCCACCACCGGTTCTCCGAGCGTGAAGCCCAGGGTGTAGCCGCCGCCCGTCGCGTGGCCGCCCGCGCTCGCGACGACGAATGCAGGCTGGGACCACGGCACGCCGGCCACCGCCGCCGTCGCGGTGCCGAGCCAGAGGAGCAGTCCCGCCAGTCCGCAGGCGCCGCCGCGCCGGCTTCGCAGGCGAAGCCGGCGGCCCGTGGAGGAGGCTCGGGAGATGAGCTTGTGGAACATGGAGTCCTCGGTGTTCCGGCTCGAGGCCGGCCCCGGGGGGCCGCACCGCATCACACCCCATAACGGTCGCATGGCGTCGCAGCCCGGACAAGGCCCTTGTGATGGCCACAATCCCCTGCCATGGCCCCGGCCGCCGGTGTATCCTCCGTGCCTCACTCTGCTTACCGCGCCCGTGCGGGATCCCCGGATCCCGGGCGGGCCACCGCGGCGAAGGCACGCTTCGCCGGGAGACACGGTGCCCGTGAGCCCCGACTCGGCCGGCCTGCTCGATCGAAAGGGGCTCACCATGTCGGCATCCCGTGTCCAGGTCACCCTCGCCGGCGCCGAGAAGGGCGCCAACGGCGAGGCCCCGACCCTCTCGCACTACATCGGGGGCCGCTGGGTCGCCGCCACCGCCGAGTCGTTCGCCGAGGTGCGCAATCCGGCCAACCACCAGCTGCTCGCCCGGGTGCCCCTCTCCGGCACGGCCGACGTGGACCGCGCGGTGAAGGCCGCCGCGGCCGCCTTCCCGGCCTGGCGCGCGACGCCGCCGGTGCAGCGCGTGCGGCCGCTGTTCAAGTTCCGCGAGCTGCTCGAGAAGCATTTCGACGACATCGCCCGCACGGTCACGCTCGAGCACGGCAAGACGTTCGACGAGGCGCGCAACAGCACCCGCCGCGCGGTGGACAACGTCGAGGTGGCGTGCGGCATCCCGTCGCTGATGCAGGGCCTGTCGCTCGAGGACGTCGCCACCGGCATCGACTGCCACACCGTGCGCCAGCCCATGGGCGTGTTCGCCGCCATCACGCCGTTCAACTTCCCGGCCATGGTCCCGATGTGGTTCCTGCCGCACGCCGTCGCCTGCGGCAACACGTTCATCGTCAAGC
>CAZMQP010000250.1:0-4369 GCA_964568385.1 uncultured bacterium | reverse complement strand
AAGCTCTCCGAGAACAACCAGAGCAAGTTCTTCAACCTGCTGGCCGCCGCGCTCGCCGCGCCGGCGGCGATGGGTCTGCACGAGTGGGTGACACGGGCGGGGGGCGCGGCACGGCGCGTGCGCGCCGCCCTGCTGCTGGCGGTGCTGCTGCCCACGCCCGCCGTGGCGCTGTGGGCGTTCGCCGCCGAGCGCGGCCAGGCTGCGGGCTCGTGGCACGAGCCCTCGCGCGAGGCGCGCGCCGTGTTCACGTGGGCGCGGGCGCACACCGATCCCGCCACGATGTTCGCCGACCTCGGTGGTGCGCGCGAGCTGTTCACCATCGCCGGCCGCAGCGTGCTGTGGGGCGGCCGCGACGGCGAACGCGACTGGGGGCATGCGCCCGCTCTGCTCGAGTCGCGGCGGCGCACCGTGCAGGCGCTGTGCACGGGCACGCCGCCCGATGCCGAGGGGGCCGCGCTCCTTCGCGCGCTCGGCCGCCCGGTGGTGGTGGTCGCGCGCCGCTCGCACCCGGAGACCGACCCCGTGCGGCGGCTGGCGAGCGAGGGACGCGCCGGCTATCGGATGCTTCGGGACGGACGCGACGTCGCGCTCGCCCGCTGGGAGCCCGGGCCATGACCCTGCGCCGCGCCGCCACGGGCGCCGTCGCGACGCTCGCCCTCGGGCTCACGCTGCAGGCCGGGCTGTGGGCCGGGAGTCCGGACCCGGTGCGGCTGGCGGTCGCCTTCCTGGTGGTCGTGCTGCTGCCCGGGCTCGGCTGGCTCGCGGCGCTCGGTACGCGGCCCGCGGGGGGGGCGTGGCTCGCGAGCGCGTGGGCGCTGCCGCTCGGCGTCGCCTGGGCGGGGCTTCTGGTGTGGGCGTGCCACCTGGCCGGCGTTCCGTTCACGCGGCTGGTCGGGACCGCCGGCGTGCTCGGCGCCCTGCCGTGGATCGCGGCGTGGTGGCTCGCGCCGCATCACGCCGGCCACGAGGACGCCGAACCGTCGTCGGCCGCCGCCACGGCGGCGATCGCGCTCGCCGCGCTCGCCGCGGGGCTCCACTGCGCCTTCGCCGGCACGCCGCTGACGCTGAACAGCGACTCGCCCGACCATGTCGGCACCATCCGGCGCATGCTGCTCACGGGCAGCGCGTTCCCCACCGATGCGTTCTTCCTCGACGCCGGCGACGCCGGCGCCGACCCGCGCAAGGGTCTGTGGCATCCGGTCGTGGCGTGGCTGTGCGGCGCCTCGCGCGTGGATCCGCTCTCCGCCTGGCGCTGGCTGCCGGCGCTGCTGTCGCCGCTGTTCGTCATGAACGCCGCGGCCCTCGGCGCGCTCCTGCGCGGGCCGCGCACCGCCGCGTTCGCGGCGTGGGCGCTGTTGCTCACCTACGGCGGATCGCTCGGCACGCCCTACCTGCGCGAGAGCGTGTTCTCCACCAAGCTCGCCGACCAGTTCGCGCTGGCGGCACTCGCCGCCCTGCTCATGGACCTGGCGCGGCCGTCGGCGCGCACGCGGCTCACGGTCGTCGCGATCGTGCTCGGCGGCGTGTTGACGCACGTCTTCACCGTGATCCACATGGGGCTGGTGGGCGGCGCGCTCGCGGCCGGCCTGCTGGTGCGCGACGGCGTGCGCGGCCGCGAACTCCCGCGGCTGGCGGTCACCCTGCTGCTGGCGTTCGTGGCGGCCGCGCCGTTCCTCGCCTGGCGCGCGCTCGGGGCCTACGCGCCCGGCAACATCATCCACACCGAGCCGCAGGGGCTGCTCGAACTGGGCGGCGGCTGGCGCACGGTGTCCCCCGGCGTGCTGTGGGACTGGATGGGGCTCGCGTGGCTCGTGTTCCCCGCGTCCATGCTGGCGCAGGCGCGCCACGCGTGGCGCACCCCCGTGCTCGTGCTGCTCACCACCTGGGTGGCGGTGGCCGGCGGGCTGTTCTTCCCGCCGGTGGTGGCGCTGCTGCAGCCCAAGCTCGGCTACCTGCTGATGCGCTTCGTCTGGATCCTGCCGCTCTCGGCCGCGATCGCGTTCGCCCTCGACACCGCGCTGACCGCGCTGCGCGGCGGCTGGCGGGCGCGCGTGAGCGGCGTGCTGGCGCTGGCGGGACTCGGCCTGCTGCTGCGGGCGCCGATCGAGGACGCGGTGGGCGTGCTGCGCGACCCGGGCGCGGGTCCCGCACGCGAGCGGCCGGTCTCCGCCCCGGCGTGGTCGGACGCGATGCAGTGGATGGACCGGCATCTGCCGGCCGGGACCGTGGTGCTCTCGGACCCGGTCACGTCCTATCTCGTGCCGATGATGACGCGCCACCACGTGGCGACCCTGCTCGACCAGCACAGCTCCCCCAACGACCCGCACGCCCTCGACCGCATCCTCGATGCGCGGGACGCACTGGACCCCTATGGCTCGTGGGCGCGGATGCGCCAGGTCGTGGACCGCTGGGGCGTCACGGCCATCGCCCTCAACGGGCGCTTCGAGGAGTCACCGGGTCTCGACTACTGGTCCCCGGACGCCGACTGGTTCCAGCGGGCGAAGGCCCGGCTGGAGGCGGCGCCGGGCGTGTTCCCGCGCCTGTGGTCGGTGGCGGACTTCGCCGTGTACGGCATCGACCGCGCCGCCCTCGACACGCTCTCGAGCGCGGTGCCGGCACGCCCGGGCCTGCGTGTGCTCGCGCCGGGTGAGGCGATGGAGGCCCCGCGCGTGGGCGAGGACGTGGACCTGGTGGCGCTGTCGCTGTCGCGCCGCCGGCTCGCGCCCGGCGACACGCTGTGGGCGCACTTCGCCTGGCATGCCCGCAGTCCGCGGCCGGCGGGCCAGTACGACCTCTTCTTCCGCTTCGAGCACGCGCTGCCGCAGGACCGGCGCGGACCGCGATGGCTCGCCAAGCCGCTGCGCAAGCTCGCCGAGGAGGCGAACGGCGAGCGTTACCGGTTCCGGGTGGACCACACGCCGACCGGCGGCGCCTACGGCGTGGACCGCTGGCAGCCGGGGATCGTCGTGGCCGACTCGCTGCTGATCGAGGTCCCGGCCGACGCGGCGCCGGGCGGCTGGCAGGTGCAGGCGCGGCTCCGCCGGCAGCCGCACTATCCGAACTACCGCTTCCGTGATTACTTCGCCGACGACGACTACTACAGCGGCGTGCCGGTGGACTCGGTGTGGATCGCCGGCCCGGCGCGGACGGACGGGGACTAGGCCATGTGCGGGATCCACGGCGTCTTCCACTACCGCGAGGGTGAGCCCGACCGCGCGCTGCTCGAGCGCATGGGGCACGCGCAGCGCCATCGCGGGCCGGACGCGGGAGCGCTGTGGGTGCACGGCCCGTGCGCGCTCGGCCACCGCCGGCTGGCGATCGTGGACCTGTCCCCGGGCGGGGCGCAGCCGATGGCGGACGAGGACGAGCGCGTCTGGGTCGCCTTCAACGGCGAGCTCTACAACTGGCCCGAGATGCAGCCCCAGCTCGCCGCGCGCGGCCACCGCTTCCGCGGCCACAGCGACACGGAGATGCTGCTGCACCTGTGGCAGGAGCGCGGCCCGGCGATGCTCGAGGACCTGCGCGGCATGTTCGCGTTCGGGCTCTACGACCTCGGACGGCGGCAGCTGCTGCTGGCGCGCGACCGGGTCGGCAAGAAGCCGCTCTTCTATCACGACGACGGCCGCCGCATCGTGTTCGCCTCGGAGCTCAAGTGCCTGATGCTGGACCCGTCGGTGCCGCGCGAGGTGGATCCGCGGTCGGTGGTGGACTACGTCACGTTCCAGTACGTCCCGGGCCCGCAGACCATCTGGGCGGGCGTGCGCAAGCTGCCCGCCGGGCACCGGCTGCTGGCCGACGAGCGGGGCGTGCGGGTGGAGCGGTACTGGTCCCTGCCGCGCGAGACGAGGCCGGTGGCCTCGGGCGCCGAGGCCGTCGAGGGCCTGCTGCACGTGCTGCGCGAGGCGGTTCGGATTCGGCTGATGTCCGACGTGCCGCTGGGCGCGTTCCTGTCGGGAGGGGTGGACTCGAGTGCCATCGTCGCGCTGATGACCCAGGTGAGCCACGAGCGAGTGCGCACGTTCAGCATCGGCTTCGAGGACGAGCGGACGTCCGAACTCGGCGCCGCCCGGGCGGTGGCGGCGCACCTGGGCACCGAGCATCACGAGGAGGTCGTGCGGCCGCAGGCGCTCGAGCTCCTGCCGGCGCTGGTGTGGGGCATGGATGAGCCCTTCGGCGACGCCTCCATGATCCCGACCTACCACGTCGCGCGCATGGCGCGGCACCACGTGACCGTGGCGCTGTCGGGGGACGGCGGCGACGAGGCGTGCGCGGGCTACGACACCTACGCCTGGGCGCTGCCGTACGCGCGACTCGACCGGATCCCGGCGCCGCTGCGGCGGCTGCTCGCGTGGCCGGCCGGGCTGCTGCC
>CAZMQP010000249.1:0-4381 GCA_964568385.1 uncultured bacterium | reverse complement strand
ACGCTGGGCGGCACCTGCCTCAACGTCGGCTGCATCCCGAGCAAGGCGCTGCTCGACTCGAGCGAGCACTTCGACCTCGCCCGGCACGGCCTCGCCGCCCACGGCGTGCGAGCCACCGTCGAGCTGGACCTGCCCGTCATGATGAAGCGCCGCGCGCAGGTGGTGCGCGAGCTGACGCGCGGCATCGAGGGGCTGTTCAAGAAGCACGGCATCGCCCGCATCCAGGGGACCGGCCGGCTCGTCTCCGGCACCGAGGTCGAGGTCACCGGCGAGGGCGGCGCCACGCGGCTGTCGGCGGGCCACATCCTGATCGCCACCGGCAGCAAGCCGATCGCGCTGCCGGGGATCGCGTTCGACGACCGCCGCATCCTCCACTCGACGCATGCACTCGAACTGGAGGCCGTGCCGAAGCGCCTGATGGTGATCGGCGCCGGCGCCATCGGACTCGAACTCGGCTCCGTCTGGCGCCGGCTCGGGAGCGAGGTGACGGTGATCGAGTTCCAGGACCGCATCACGCCGGGCATGGACGCCGCCTCCGCCAAGCTGCTGCATCGCGCGCTCGAGCGCCAGGGCATGAAGTTCCGCTTCGGCGTCTCCGCGAGCGCCGCCCGCGTGGAGGGCGACGAGGTCGTGGTGACGCTGGCGGCCGGGGGCGATGCCGCGCCGGCCGAGGAGCGCACCGACGTGCTGCTGGTCGCCGTCGGCCGGAGGCCCTACACCGAGGGGCTCGGGGCGGCCGAGATCGGCATCCGGCTCGATCCCCGGGGCCGGATCGAGGTGGATGCCGAGTGGCGGACCAGCGTGCCCTCGGTGCATGCCATCGGCGACGTGATCGCCGGGCCGATGCTGGCCCACAAGGCGGAGGAGGAGGGCGTCGCCTGCGTCGAGCGCATGGCCGGCGTGGCGGGACACGTCGCCTACGACTGCATCCCGAACGTCGTCTACACGTGGCCGGAGTTCGCCAGCGTCGGGCTGACCGAGGAGGAGGCCCGGTCACGCGGGTTCGACGTGCGCGTGGGGGCGTTCCCGTTCCTGGCCAATGGCCGTGCCAAGGCCATGGGGGAGAAGGAGGGGCAGGTTCGGATCCTGGCCGACGCCGCCACCGACCGCATCCTCGGGGCCCACATCGTGGGGCCGCGGGCGAGCGACCTGATCGCGGAACTGGTGCTGGCCATGGAGTTCGGGGCCACGGCCGAGGACGTGGCCCGCACGGTCCATGCCCATCCGACCCTGGCGGAGGCGGTCAAGGAGGCGGCGCTGGCCGTCGCGGGACGGGCGCTGCACAGTTGAACGGTCCCGGATGATTCCGCATTTTCACCCAGAATGCACTTGATACGCCATCCGGCACGGCCCGTATACTTCTGTCGAACACAGGACGCTCCGCCTCCCCCCAGATGACGCGATCCGAGTTCGGCCGCTGCGACCGACGCGCGGCCCCGGTGAACCCAGTCCGACACCCCCGCTCTGCTCCGGAGGCACACCGATGTCCCTCGCGCATCGCTCGTTCGCCGCACTCGCCCTCGTGGGCGCACTGGCGGCCCCCGCCCACGCCGTCTCGCCGGTGCCCGTCGTGTTCGGCACCACGTGGGACTCTCCGGCGGTCACGCTCCAGAGCATCGTCAACACCTATCTCGGTGCGCCGGGACTGGTGAACGTCGCCACCGACTACGTCGGCCGGGATGCGGGTGAGCCCGATCCGTGGTTCTGGGTGGACAGCCGCTTCGACGCGCTGCTCGTGCGCGAGGTGGCTGGGTACGCGAATCTCAACATCCTCGGCTGGTACATCGAGACGGGCGGCCCGGTGACGATCGACGGCGTGGACGACGGGGTCGTCTTCAATGGCCCCGATGGCAGCGGCGCGATGCGGGTGGTCGTGTTCCCGGCGGGCACCTCGCGCTTCGGCTTCTATCTCGACCCCAAGGGCGCGCAGAGCGGCCACAACGCGCCGCAGCCCGAGAAGTTCTTCACCAACCGCTTCCTCAACGATCTCGGACCCGACGGGTCGGGCGCCATCCACGCACCGTTCGATGGCGACGTGCAGGCGCTGGTCTTCGACGTGTCGCAGTGGAAGGGACCCAATACCTGGCTCGTGGCGTTCGAAGATGTGGACTACGGCGCCGCGGTCACGCCGTGCTGCTCGGGCACCGACAACGACTTCAACGACCTCGTCTTCGAGGTCAAGGCGCTCGGGGCCACCGAAGCGCGCGCGCTCACCTTCGGTGCGCTGAAGCAGCGGTTCCGGCGCTGACCGTCCTCGCAGGCACGGCGTCCGCGGCTCCCCGCGGGCGCCGTGCCTGCGTTTGACGCCGCCTCCGCGCCTCCCGCAGAGTCCTGTGATGCCCACTCGACCCATCGGCGACTGGACGGTTCGCACGCTGGAGGCGGGCGCGTTGTGGCTGGATGGCGGCGCGATGTTCGGCTCCGTGCCCAAGCCGCTGTGGACGCGCACGAATCCGGCCGACGAGCGCAACCGCATCCGCCTGGCCATGCGCACGCTGCTGCTCGAGGGGCACGGCCGCCGGGTGCTGGTGGACACCGGACTCGGCGACAAGTCCGACGAGCGGTTCCGGGACCTGTTCCGGGTCGAGGACGAGCCGCCGCTTGCCGCCTCGCTGGCGGCCGCGGGCCTCACGCCCGCCGACGTGACCGACGTCGTGCTGACCCATCTGCATTTCGACCACGCGGGCGGGGCGACCCGCCGCCTCGACGGCCGCCTGGTGCCGACCTTCCCACAGGCCCGCTACTGGGTGCAGCGGCGGAACTGGGACAACGCCCATGCGCCGAACCCGCGCGAACGCGCGAGCTACCTGGGCGAGCACTTCGATCCGCTCGCCGAAGCGGGAGTGCTGGAGTTCGTCGAGGGAGCGGCCGAACCATGGCCGGGGTTCCGGTTGATCACGGCGGACGGCCACACGCGCGGCCAGCAGCTGGTGCGGGTGTCGGGCGGCGGCGAGACGCTCTACTTCGTGGCCGACCTGATCCCGACCGCGGCGCATGTGCGCATCCCGTTCGTGATGGGGTACGACGTGGCGGCCATCGAGACGATGACCGAGAAGCGCGAGTTGCTCGCGGCGGCCGTGCGCGAACGGGCGTGGATCGTGCTCGAGCACGATCCGGACACCGCGCTGGCGCGGCCGTCGGCCCGGGGTGACGACTTCCAATGGGATGAACACATCGCAGGGGACCTGCCGGCGCTGGCCGGCTGACCGATCGGAGGACCCACTCTGCACGACCTGTTCGCATCGTGGATGTTGCTGACGAAGGAGTGGGGGTACTCGGGCGTCTTCTTCCTGATGGCCATCGAGTCCACGGTCTTCCCGCTGCCGAGCGAGATCGTCGTGCCCCCGGCCGCCTACTGGGCCCAGCAGGGGCATCTCTCGTTCTGGGGCGTGGTGGCGGCCTCGACGCTCGGCTCCTGGTTCGGCTCGGCGGCCTCCTACCTGGCGGCCCGCCAGCTCGGCCGTCCGCTCATCCTCCGGTACGGCAGGTACGTGTTCCTGCCGCAGAGGAAGTGGGAGCTGGCCGAGCAGTGGATCCAGCACTTCGGCGCGGCCGGCGTGTTCTTCGCCCGGCTGCTGCCGGTGGTGCGGCACCTGGTATCGCTCCCTGCGGGCGCGGCCCGGATGCGGTTCCGGACCTTCACCCTGAGCACGCTGCTCGGGTCGTTCCTGTGGTCGTGGGTGCTGGCCTGGTTCGGCGCCGAGGTGCTGGGCGGCCAGCCGCGCCTGCTCGAGGACCCCGAGGCGCTGACCCATGTGCTCAAGGACAAGCTGATCTGGTTCGTGGCCGCCGCCGTCGTGCTGTTCGGGCTGTACGTGGCCGTGGACCTGATCGGGCACCGGCTCAAGGCCAAGGGGGCGGTGGCCGACGAGATCTCGTAGGCGCGATGACGCCTTGGCGCGCCTCTCGCTTGCCGCTACATTCCGCCGACTGGATGCCTGCCCACCGCGGAGAGCCCCCATGCCGATCGTTCGACTCGTCGACCTGAGCAAGCGCTATGGCCAGGGCCAGCGCGCCGTGGATGCCGTCAACCTCGAGATCCGCGACGGGGAGTTCCTCGTCCTCGTCGGCCCGTCGGGCTGCGGCAAGTCCACGGTGCTTCGCATGGTCGCCGGCCTCGAGGAGATCACCGACGGCCAGGTGCGGATCGGCGACCGCGTCGTCAACGACGTGCCGCCGCGCGAGCGGGACGTGGCGATGGTGTTCCAGAACTACGCCCTCTATCCGCACATGACGGTGTTCGACAATATGGCGTTCGGCCTGCGGCGGCGCAAGGTCACCGAGCCCGAGGTCAAGCGCAAGGTGGCCGAGACGGCCGAGGTGCTGGGACTCACCGGCTACCTGCAGCGCCGCCCCAAGGAGCTCTCCGGCGGCGAGCGCC